>CAMNNG010000065.1 GCA_946545145.1 uncultured Bacillota bacterium | reverse complement strand
TTCTTTTTCCTTACGGCTCTCGACTGCTTTTTCTTGCCCTTGTAGACATCAGTCTTCTTGTGAGCCGTCTTCGCCTGCGGGATGTACAGATCGCCGGACTCGGAGTTTCCTACCGCTTCGGGATCGTAATCGTCATCCTTGAGCCTGGATGTTCTTTCCGCGCTTTCAGCCTTTTCAGCCTTGGCCTTCTTGTACGGATCGTTCGAATCACCCTTCTTCAGTTTTGCCTGACGGCGCTGGTAATCGGATCCGGAACGGAACATCGCCATGTCATAGTAGACCGGGCTGCAGATGAATATCGATGAATAGCATCCGACCAGTACGCCTACCATCAGCGGCAGAACGAACTCTCTCAGCGACGGTCCGGCCATTATCAGCAGCGGTATCATTACCGCGATAGTAGTAAGCGATGTCATTATGGATCTCGAGAGAGTCTGGTTGACCGACTTGTCTACGATCTCTCTGAGGCCGCCCTTTCTCATGAAGCGGTTGTTCTCTCTGATACGGTCGAACGTTACGATCGTGTCGTTGATCGAGTATCCGACTACCGTCAGGATCGCGGCGATGAACGGGTTGTTGATCGTTACCCTGAACACTGCGTAGAACGTAAGCACGAACAGTACGTCGTGGACAAGGCCCAGGATAGCTGCCGCGCCGAACTTCCACTTGCTGAATCTCAGCCTGATGTATATGAGCATACCGAGGGCCGCAAGCAGTACAGCCTTGATGGCGTTCCTGGTAAGCTCTTTTCCTACCGACGGTCCGAACAGTTCCATTGCGAGAACGTCGTCATCGTCGAACTTGAACTCCTTCTGCATATGCTCTATGACTTCAGTTCTCTGCTCGTTGTTGAGAGCCGTCGTCGTTCTGATGATCGCCTGCTCGCCGTTGTCTCCGGCATATACTATATCGACATCGAGATCGTCTTCAGCAAGCACCTTCTTGATCTGCTCTTCTGAAACATGCTTTCCGAGGTCGATCTGGAACATCGTTCCTCCGGAGAAGTCGATGCCCTGATTGAATCCCCTGATGCCTGCGAACAGGAGTCCTGCTATGATGATGCAGCAGCTGATGATATAGAATATCTTTCTGTTCTCGACGAACTTGATCTGTCTCTTGATCTGCAGCGTCGGAGTTCCGTCCTTCTTGATGCCGAAGAACGATGGTTTTCCGAACCTCTCGCTCTGCGCGATGATGTTGAGGTAAAGCTGCGTTACGACAACAGCTGTGAATATACTTACGATGATACCGAGCATCAGTGTGAACGCGAAGCCCTTGACCGAGCTGGTACCTATCTGATAGAGGATGACTGCAGCGATCAGAGTCGTTACCTGCGAGTCGATTACCGTACCGAGCGCTCTCTTGAAGCCCTGCTCCGTAGCGGTCCTGACGCTCTTGCCGCCGACTATCTCTTCCCTGATCCTCGCGAATATGACTACGTTCGAGTCGACCGCCATACCTATGGCGAGGATGATGCCGGCGATGCCCGGAAGGTTGAGTACGCTTCCGAAGAAGGCCATTACCAGCAGCACTATGAGAACGTACATAGTAAGCGCGAAGTCAGCGACCAGACCGATCAGCCTGTATCCCAGAAGCATGATGAGGAATACGAGTCCAAGACCTATCAGGCCCGCGACTATACTCTTTTGAAGAGCGTCGAATCCGATCGTAGCCGTCTGTACGGATGATGTTATCTCCTTCATTTCCAGAGGAAGCGAACCGCCCCTGATGAGGGCCGCCAGGTTCGAAGCCTCTTCCTTCGTGAAGCTGCCGTAGATCTCGCATCCGTCTCCGGATATCGTCTGCTCTACCTTTGGAGCGGATATTATCTCGTCGTCAAGAAGTATGACAACTGCATTGTCCAGCACTCCCGCGTTTTCCGGATAAGTGCTCGTGACCTGTCCGCTGGATGCCTTCGTCGTCGCTTCTTCGAATGCCTTTGCACCTTCGCTGTCGAACTGCAGATTGACTACGTATCCGCCCTTCTGCTGGTCAGTTCCCATCGCTGCGTCCTTGACGTTGCTGCCGTCCATTACGAACGACTGGTCAGCCAGCGTGAACTTGAGCTGGGCCGTCTTACCGATCTGTTCGATAGCCTCATCGGCGTCTTCAACTCCCGGAAGCTCTATCCTCAGTCTCTTCGTTCCCTCGATGGTGACATTCGGATTCGCAAGACCCATGGCGTCGACACGCTTCGTTACGACTGCCTGCGACTGCTCCATAAGCTGTCTGAGTTCAGCAGAATCGTATTTGTCTACATCCTGAGCCTCGAGGACTACATACACGCCGCCCTTGATATCAAGACCGAGCTGCATGCTCTCCTTCAGCGGTTTCACGGGGCCAAGTCCCGCGATAGCGGCGTACCATCCGACCACGACCAGCACGATCAGTAATACTGCCAGAATTGGTTTAAGTTTTCCCTTCATGTTGTCATACCTCTCCTGATTTTTGTTTAACTACAGTATTGTACACCGAAAGCGTCCTTATTGCAAATAAAGTGTTCATATTTCAATTAATATGAAGGTTTTTTCAGGGAAATGCTTCCGCGTAATAAGCAACGCGCAATAAGCAAACACGAAAAAAGAGCGACACAGCAAAACTGCGATATCGCTCTTTGATGACTTTCTATTACTGAAGTTTGCTTTTGCTGAAGCTTACTCTTCTACTTTCTCCTCAGCAGCTTCGACAACTTCTTCTGCCTCTGCTTCTACAGCTTCAGCCTCTTCTGCTGCTTCGTCAGCTGTCTCTTCTACTGCAGCAGCCTCTTCCTCAGCAGCCTTCTTGAGTCTCTTCGGACGCTTTGTTGTCTCTTCTTCTTCAGCAACATCCTTCTTGATGTCTTTCTGTTCTACAGAATCGACTACCTTGGAAACGGACCATCTCATCATTTCGAACTTTGTCTTGTCTGCGCCTACCTGGATGACGATGGAATCTTCCTTTGTCTTGACGATCTTTCCGCAAATGCCGCCGATCGTTATGATCTCATCTCCTACGTGAAGGTTGGATCTCATTCTGTTGACTTCTTTTTCACGTCTCTTCTGCGGTCTGATGATCAGAAAATACATTACTACGATAAGAAGTATCAAAGGTATAAAGGTTCCCAGCATTTGGTTTGACATTGTTTTTCCTCCCTTATAATAGCTGATTTTTCTCGATGGTGCCGGCGATGGGGGTCGAACCCATACGGTGTTGCCACCACGGGATTTTGAATCCCGCACGTCTGCCAATTCCATCACGCCGGCGCAACGTGTTAATTATATATTGCAGTCCAAATATAGTCAACTGTTCTAAAAAAAGAAAAAATTTCTCATTGACAAGTGATGAATCGATGGTTATAGTATAAGGGTAGCATTTAAGAAATGCTTGATTTGCGCCAGTGGCGGAATTGGCAGACGCGCACGTTTGAGGGGCGTGTGGATAACACCGTACCAGTTCAAGTCTGGTCTGGCGCACCACTTAAAAGAGGTTGGAAAACAACCTCTTTTTTCGTTTTTGTTTCGGTTTTGCGCTCCCCCGCCCGCTTTTCGCTGGCAGCGCTTTCACAGATGATACTTTCGCAGATAATAAAAGAGCCGCCGGTCCTTTGCGGATCCGGCGGCATTTCGTTTCTGATTACTCGCCTGTTTGCTTACTCGCCCTCTTCCTCGTCATCCTTCGGCGCGACTTCATACTTCACCTGCATCGAGCCGATACCATTGTAGTAGTTGTCGAATACAGGATCCATGTCGCCTTCCAGCGTCGGACTCGTGACAGCGCCGTACGTCCTCTGGAGGAGGCAGTAGTACGGAAGATCGCTGTTCAGCTGCTTTTTCAGTTTCAGGTATGTCTTCTGCAGCGATTCGATAGACTTTCCTGACTTCAACTGGTCGAGAAGCTCGTTCGTCTTCTCGTTGTAATATCTGACATAGTTCAGATTGTTCATCTTCTTCGAGAGCATCGTCTTGTCGCTCTGGTTCGTCGTAGTCGACTCCGTATCGCTCTCCGAGTGCGTCAGGCCGCCGTGGTCGTTATGCGTCTGCGAGCCGGCGGACGACTTGAATACCTGCTGCTCGCCGACCAGAAGCTCCCTGAGGTCCATCGTCTCATCGAACTTCAGCTCGCCGACATAGATATCGAAGCTGCCGTTTTTGAGAGATCCCTGATAAGTCTTCGTCGGGACCCTGGTGATATATGAATGGATGCCGACAGCCTCCAGGTTCTCCTGGATGAACTCCGCCGTCTCCACGCATCTTTCCTTGTCCGAATTGACCAGTATCGTCAGAGTGATCGACGATCCGTAGCTGTTCTCGACCCAGCCGTCATCGTTCCTGTCGGTATAGCCGGCCCTGTCGAGATACGTCGTGGCTTTGTCCGTATCGTAAGCATACGGGTCCTTGCCCTTCTCCGTTCCGAGATAGCCGTAGTAATACATGCTGTCTGTCAGCATGCCGCTGTTGATATAGACCTCCTGTATCAGGGTCTCATTATCTATGCATGTCGCCACAGCCTTTCTGATGTCCTTGCTGTAAGTCTGGTTGTTGTTGAAGTTGAAGCCGATGAACTCCATCTCATTTCCCGGGAAGTCGATGATCCTCTGCTTTTTCTGCTGGACGTTAGCCTCCCTTTCGATGCTCCTCGTAACGACTGCCGAAAGGCTGCTCGCTTCTACGAGCTGGAACGCCGTCGCCTTGCCCGACACGACGATGAACGACACGTTGTTCTCAGCGACCGTGCCGTGGTAATTCTTGTTCGCGATCAGCTCGAGCGACTTGTCGGCGTTGTAGCTCTTGTACTTGTACTGGCCCGTTCCGACCATCTTAAACTTGCCCGTGCTGTAAGCGAGCGACCACGCGCTGTCGTACCTGTGCGCGGGAAGGATCGGGAAAGTAAGCATATCGAGGCCCATATTGGTGCTGCTCGAGAAATAGATCTTGATCTTTTTGCTCGACTGGACGTCCGTAGAGCTGATGTTCTTGACGAGCGAATAGTACGGGCACTTCTTGCCCGCGTATTTGAAAGCTTCGATCGTGAACTGCACGTCCTTGGCCTTCAGTTTCTTTCCATCGTGGAACTCCGTATCGATAAGCGTCACAGTGACAGAATTGTCGCCGATCTTGTAATCTTCGACGAGGTCCTTCTGCGGCGTCATCGTGTTGTCCATTTTGAACAGGCCGTCGTAGACGAGCCTTGCGATGAAGTATGTGTCCTCATCCTTCGAGTTGCACGGGTTCATCGACTTGATCGGGCTGATCGGGAAGTTGACGTGTTTTGCTACCCTGTACTCGGTCTGGTCTTCCTTCTTGCCCGAAGAGTCGTTCTTGTCTGCTCCGCACGCAGTAAGCATGAACAGGCTGATGAACACAGCCATCATCACTGCGAGTATCTTAGCGGCGGGTCCGTGCCCGTGACCGGCATATGTGCTTCCGGCAGCGCTGTATGCGATTCTTCCTGCATCGGAGTATGATGCGCCGGTGGCTTTTCCGTTGTTTTTGTTGATATCGTTCTTAAAACTATTGCTCATATTTTTCAAGCAGTCTTTCTATCTGCACGTGCAGATCTTCTATCGCGCCCGAGTTGTCTATCACCTCATCGGCGCGCTCCTTCCTCTCATCTTCCGACATCTGGCTCTTCATACGGTTGGCGATCATTTCCTCATCCATGTTGTCCCTGATCGCGACCCTCTTCCTTCTGATGTCGTCATCGGCCGTCACGACCCATACGCTGTCGAGCTCGCGGTCGAGCCCGCTCTCGAATATCAACGCAGCATCGATGAACACGAGGCTTCCCTCATGTCCTTTTGACCGTTCTTCGATTATATCATATATCGCAGCGTGCGTTATCCCGTCAAGCGTTTTTCTTTTTTCAGGGTCAGAAAAGACGATCTTCGCCGTCTTCTCCCTGTCGAGAGCGCCGCTCTCATCGAGTATATCATCACCGAACGCCTCACAAAGCGCGGCGAGCGCCGGCGCTCCGGGCTCGACCACTTCTCTTGCGACGCGGTCGCAGTCGATGACCTTGTATCCTTTTTCAACGAGGTAATTGGTGACCGTAGATTTTCCGGCGCCTATACCTCCTGTTAGTCCTATTCTCATCTTATCTGTCTTCCTTCTTGCTGTTGTTCCTGCTGCTATTCTTGCTGTCGCTATTGCAATTGCTTCATTTGCAGTCGCCATCCAGCCCTCTTGCGGCCGCCGTCCAGCCCACTTGCTGCCGCTCAGTCTGCTTACTCACCTGCTTACTTGAGGCCGAACCAGCTGTCCGCAACGTTCAGATC
>CAMNNG010000064.1 GCA_946545145.1 uncultured Bacillota bacterium | reverse complement strand
CTTCCACGGAAGGTATGGTCAGGGTAATAGCCGGCGCGGGCTCGGGAAAGACGAGGGCTCTCACCGGAAGGTTCGCTTACCTTGTCAATGAGATCGGGATCCTCCCGGGCAACATACTATGCGTGACGTTCACCAACAAGGCCGCGAACGAGATGCGCCAGAGGATCCACCAGCTGACCGGCGACAACGACACCGGCTACATCAACACCTTCCATGGATTTTGCGTATCCGTCCTGCAGGAGGACAGCCATATCGTCAGCTACCCGAAGAGTTTTCTGGTGCTCGACAACTCCGACATCGATGTGATGCTGCAGACGATCTACGACGAGCGCGGGCTGTCGCTTCGCGATATGACGTTCTCACAGGCAAGGGACATGATCGAGATGCTCAAGCTTTATGAAAGACCAGGCTACTATCTCGATATGATAGATATGTCCCTCGACGAGCTTTACAGAAAATACGAGCAGGCGAAGACTGCCAAGGACATCATCTTCTACGGCTACCTCTATCAGGAAAAGAAGTGCTTCGGGCTCGACTACAACGACCTCCTGCTCTTCACCCTCTACATCTTCGACCAGAATGAAGAGGCGAAGCTCAAGTGGCAGAAGAGGCTCGAGTACATCATGATCGACGAGTTCCAGGATATAGACAGGCCGCAGTACGTTCTGATGGAGGCGCTCGCCGGCTATCATAAGAACCTGTTCATCGTCGGCGACCCCGACCAGACGATCTATTCGTGGCGCGGCGCGAACGGCAGATATCTCATGGACTTCGAGAAGGACCATGAGAACGTCAAGACCATAATGATGATGAAGAACTACCGCTCCAGCCCGCAGATACTGGCCGCCGCGAACTCCCTCATCGGAAAGAACAAGAACAGGATCAAAAAGGACCTGATCCCAACCCTTGCGGGTGACAGGAAAGTCGTCTGCCACAGGGCCGTGAACCAGGACGCGGAGGCGCAATGGATAGCGGACAAGATCAAAGAGCTCGTAGCGGGCGGCGTCAGGCCCGGAGATATTACCATACTCTACAGAGCCCACTACGTGACGCGCTCCATCGAGGAGGCCCTTCTCAAGGAAGAGATCCCCTACACCATCTACAGCGGAGTGCAGTTCTTCGGGCGGGCCGAGATCAAGGATGCGCTCAGCTACCTCAGAATGATCGCTTACAAGGACGATCTGTCGTTCCTGAGAATATGTAACAGACCGAAGAGAAATCTCGGCAAAAGGCGCATTTCGTTCCTTCAGGAGTATGCTGACAAACACGACATATCACTGTACGAGGCGCTGAAGATGAATCTCGACGAGCCGCTCTTCAAAGGAACGAAGGCGGCCGGCTTCGTGAGCCTCATAGACGAGTACGCCGAGAGCGCTTACGGCAGGCAGATATCCGACCTCATGCAGTCGATCCTGAACGACAGCGGATACGAGCAGATGCTCAGGACTGAAGGCAGCCAGGAGAGGCTGGACAACCTCGCCGAGCTCAAACAGTCGATATATGATTACGAGACGACGTGCGGCGAGGAGACCGACCTTGGTCACTACCTTTCGCACATCGCCCTCTTCTCGAACGCTGATACAGCGGAGCACGCGGAGAAGATCAAACTGATGACGGTGCACGCGGCCAAGGGCCTCGAATTCCCGCACGTGATACTCTGCGGGATGAGCGAAGGCATCTTCCCCTCACGAAAGATCCTGACCCTGGACGCGATGGAAGAAGAGCGCCGTCTCGCCTTCGTCGCCATGACCCGTGCGGAAAAGGAGCTGTATATAACGATGGCCGGCGGACGCAATCTCGACGGCTCACCTAGGTACCCTTCCCGCTTCGTGCTGGATATAGATCAGGACCTCATCGAATACACCGAAAGACCCGATGAAGGCCTCATCAGAGAAGCGAACGAATACATCAGAAGAAAGGACTCCTTCCTCGCTCCTGAGCAGGAGCAGGAGACGTTCGAGCCCGGAACCAGAGTCGAGCACAGGATATTCGGACCGGGCGAGATCGTCGATGTCGACATGCAAAAAAAGGCCCATATCGTCCTGTTCGACGATATGGACACTCCAAGAGCTATCAGTTTCAGAGCCAAACTTGTGAAGGTCTGATACCAGATCAAAACGCCCGCTTGTTACAGCACCCTGCTTACGCCCGGGATCTTCCTCAGCACGAATGTCACCGCAAACGACAGAGCGAAGAACGCGCCCGTCATCGCAATGAACAGCAGCGCGCCGCCGTAAGCATACGGGTCGACCATGAGGACCTTCATGACTATCATCACGAATATCATATGAATGAGATATATGCCGAAGGAGCACTGGTCCATCGCAAGGAGCAGACCTTCGGCTTTTTCGCGCTTCGACGGGATACCGCAGAGGAGCGAGAATATACCGACCGTCTGTCCGACCACGAAAACGGACGGATATCCGAGGAGGACCCTGGTGAATACAGCAAGCCTGTCCTCAGAAAGCGCGACGTCTCCGTACATATATCTGTAATACGTCAGCATCACAAGTATCACGCTGCATCCGACGGCAAGTATGACCGCCATATGCCGGCTGACTCTGATCTGTCCTGTATATATCATCCTTCCCAGGAAGAGATAGGCCGGATAGATCAGCGATGTCGGGATGTAGAACGCGAGGTCCAGTCCGAAGACTCCCGCTGCCGGCACGATCGAAACGAAGAATATCACCACGAGCACGAGGTAGCGCAGCACCTCATCCGATGCGTGTCTGAATACGATCTTGTAGACCGGCATCATGGCGTACAGTCCGATCATCAGATACAGGTACCACATCGGAAGCCACGTGTCTCCCGTCAGCATACCTGCGATCCACTGTTTGACCAGATCGCCAAAAGTGAGCACCGCTTCCGGATCAGCCAGCGCGTCCGCTATCCTGAAAATGAACGTGAATATCACAAGAGCGAGCACCATGCGCAGCACGTACTTCGAGAATATCGTTTTGACCGGGATCTCCTTTTCCGGATCGAGGAGCAGAGCTCCCGTCACCATCAGGAAGCACGGCACGCACCACAGCAGAAGGTTCTGCGCGCTTCTGGAGACCAGCATGTCAGTAAGCGACATGCTTCCCGCAAAGAAGTCGCCCGCGGCATGCAGAGTGTGCAGCAGCACTATGCACAGGCAGGCAATGACTCTAATATATCTGAACTGTATTATGTCTTTTCTGTTAGATAAGGTCTGCATCTGGATCTACGCACCCGTCAGAGCCGGCGTTGCTGTCTGAGCCGCCCGATGAGCCGCCCGAACTGTTCGAACTGCCGCCGCCCGAACTGCTTCCGGAGTCCTGGTAACTGTAGCTCTGCTGCTCTTCTTCGGCCTGCCTTGCTGCTTCTTCGGCGGCCGCTTGACGAGCTGCTTCTTCGGCCTCTTCACGCGCCTTTCTTTCGGCTTCCTTCTTCGCTTTTTCGGCAGCCTTCTTCTTTTCTATCTTAGTGAGCTGGGCGTCCGTCTTGATCGACTTCACCTCAGCCTTCGCCTCGGCGATCAGCTTGTCCGCCTCTTCCTGAGTCTTCACCTCAGCCAGCTTTTTCTCATATCCATCGAGGATCTCACCGACTTCTTTCTGCTGTTTCTTTCTGTAGTCGCTGAGCGGCACGGCCTTCTGAAGCGCAGCAACAGAATCGGATCTGAGATCCGCGATGATGCTCCTCTGGTGGCCGATCGCAAAGCCGGTGCCGGCGATGCATGCGATCATCAGGGCGATGATCACTATTTCTGTCTTTCTTCCCATAGCCGGTCTTCCTTATTTCATCTTGGTTCCCTTGGAATATCTCCAGGTTCCCTTCTGCTTGTTCTTCTTGAACTTGTACCAGAATCCCTTGTTCCAGTATCTCGATCCTACCAGTTTGACGGGGTCATACATCCATGTCTTGCCGCCCTGTTTGATCGTAGTCCAGGAGTGCGTCGCTCCACTGGCCTTGCCCTTGTACATCGTTACGTTCTTTCCAAGGAGCTTGGCCATTACGTAGAACTGTGCCGCCTTGCAGAAGCAGTTGCCTCTCCTGTTCTTGAAACCGAACTTCGCATATGCGTTGATGCTCTTCTTGCGCATCGACTTGTAAGCATATCTCGTATTGCGGGCGTATTTGAAAGCTGTCTTCAGCTTCCAGCCCTTCTTGTCGAGGACCTTGATGCCCAGAGCATAAGCCTCATCAAGTTTTCCCGATGCCGGGATCTTGAGATAGTCTATCTTCGTATTCTTCGCCATCTGACCGATCTTGCTGCCGCTCTTGTAGAAGAAGTAGCCGTTCAGCTTTCCGCTTCTCTTGATGGCTTTGAATCCGGTCGCGAGGCTTCCGTCTTTCTTTCCGTAGTACTCTTTTCCGTCCGCCTTGAAGAATCCCTTCTTCGTGCTCTTGATACCGTTCTCGTCAAAGAACCAGATCTTCGAACCGATCTTCTTTGCGCCCGTCACCATTTCGCCATTGGCGTCATAGTACGACTTTTTGTCAGCACTCCACTGATTCTTCGGATTTGTGTTCTCTGCAGCAGCGCCGTCATCTGCAAATGCGCCTGCCGGCATCATAGCCAGAGCTATCACCACCGCGAGAACGAAACTGATCACACGTTTGCTCTTAAGCATACCCTTTCCTCCTTAAAATTCTAACCTTACTTATTATACATTTTTGAGAAAGATTTAATACCTAAATCGCTGACCGTTTCATACATTCATCACGTTCCCGCTACATATCTGCCATTTTGTAAACGGATCCGCAAACATCACAGCACGTTTTCCAGAAGGAACTCCGCCATGCTGTCTCCATAGAGCGCATAAGCGTACTTCGTGAAGTGGAGATTGTCGGGAGTCATGGTCGTTATGTTGTTGTGATCGACTATGCCGGCGTCCCTCGTTTTGTATCTGTAAAGAGTAAGCGAATCATTCATCGCCCAGATATCATACAGACTGTCGAGCGCATTCTGATAATCTGCAAGGGTCAAACCTTCTCCATTCTTAGTCTCGTCCCTGTTCATCCGCCTGGTCTTATCGAGGCATCTTTCAGAGTAGAACAGATCGACGAATACTACTTTGATTTTCTCTTCGCCCGCCTCTTCTCTCTGCTTACTCGAGCATTCGATCGCCTTCATGATGCGGTTCACCGAACCGCAGAAGGTCTCCTTATCATCTGAATACAGATCCCCGATCACAGCGTCATCGATATAGTCGTTAGTTCCGCCGGAGAGTACTACTATGTCAAAATCACTGATGGCGGCATCCTCCTTCACACCGGGGCTCTTATCGAACTCAACATCACCGGGGTGCCTCGGCGCCTCACCCTTCTTTAGTCTTTTTACCACATCCGTCACTATCCGGTATCTGTACTGATTCGTTCTCTGCCACGACTGATAATGATATGTTGCTCCGGGGATAGATGGATTGTAGAATTCCGCTCCCGTCAGCTGGTGGATACGCCTTGGAATGGAGAACAGATGTCTGTTCTCTGGCGCCTTATACAGCGCGCCGTACATGATGCTGTCTCCGATGAAGAGTATGCTCTTGTCGGAATGGTCAGCGTCATTCAGCGTGAAGCCGCCCTCTATCCTGCTCAGCACTTTTCTTCCGTTGATGTCGGACTCGGCCTGAACAGCATAGTAAGCATCCGTATCCGCCGCTTTGAGCGCAGCCGTCATCGTCACAGCGCTCTTGTCTGCGGGAACGCGGTCTACGACGTTCCACTTCTCGCGGCTGCTCTTCCTGGTAAGGATCAGATAATGCTTTGCGTTCGGAACGGTGCCCCATCTCAGTTCGTTCCCGGACAGACTGACGACTACAGGAGGCTCCAGCCTGAAAATGCCGCACGGCATCATCAGTCCCTTGCTGACCTTCTTTTTCGATCCGACCTTTTTTGAATAGACCGGCCTGATGTTGTACTGAAAATCACGGATCGCCGGATCGACAAAGGTACTGAGATGAATGATGTCCCTGAGCGATCCCGCCGTATCACTGTATCTGTCTTCATACGATCTTCCGCTTACTGACGCCAGTCTCCTTCTCTCGCCGCTGTTTTCCCTGGTCCTGTAGATGCTGTATTTCTGCGCTTTCGGGACCTTCTTCCACCGTATCACCGAATCGGCATTGCCGAAATCCACACGAAAAGACACACTGCTCAGCAGCGTCAGTCCCTCTTTGTCATACTTCCTCAGAGTCTTCGGCGAGATCTGCTTCACGGTGTAGGTATAGCCCTTGTTTGGCCCTATATCCCTGTTGACGTACGAAGTCCTGCTCCCCGTCGCCCGCCTGGTCGCGATGGCCTTGTAAGCCCCCTTCTTCCTGCGGTAGACCCTGTATGTATATCCCTTATGTGAATACCATGTGAGCTTGGCATTGTACTTTCCGGCCTTGTAATAGTAGTCAAGCCTGGCAAGCTTCGGGCTGATCATCGCCGCCGGGCCCGGCCTTCCGGCCTTTTCCTTTGCCGCGTAAGCAGGCTGCCCCGCTCCCATAAAACAAGCTGACGCCATGATGAACGCCAGCACCATAATAATGCTCTTCCTTATATGTTTCATTGTCTGCTTTTTTTAAGCCTTTTTCCAAGTCATGCAGTGATCGATTCGAGCATTATAATACAAGAATGTGTATACGTTGTGAACACCAGA
>CAMNNG010000063.1 GCA_946545145.1 uncultured Bacillota bacterium | reverse complement strand
CCGCAGGACAGAAGACGGGAATTGAAGGCGATCAGAAAACTGAAGCTCAGGCTGCTCAGGGGGAAAACACAGGAAAAACAGGAAGCGCAGAGAAAGCAGACGGCGCCGCGGGTGCTGATGCTTCGGCAGGCGCGCAGGCAGGTGGCACGGCAGAGAACGGAGCTGCTTCAGGAGCGGCTGGAAACGGTGATTCCGGAGCTGCTGGAAACGAAGCTTCCGGTGCTGCAGGAGCTGGAGCTGCCGGAACTGGAGCTGCCGGTGAGGCAGGCGCAAACGCAGATGCAAACGCTCTGCTCGAGCGTGCTGCGGCTGAAGACGCGGCTGAAAAAGCAGCCGCAAGCAAAGCTCTTCAGGCTGCGGTAGAAGATCAGGCTGCAGGCGACTTCATAGTCTCCGGAGATGACGCTGACTTCTCGTATGCTGACGGAGTCCTGACGATCACGGGCGATGTCACTGTGAAGACGAGTGAAGAGGCAGAGGTCACTTCCGACAGGATCGTCATCGCGAAGAACGCGAATGTGACGCTGGACGGTCTTCAGATAGCTGCATCCAAAGGTCCGGCTGTAAAGGTCGCTCCGGGAGTGAGCGCGAACCTCATCCTCAAGGAAGGAAGCGAAAACAACCTGATCGGAGCCAGCGGATATGCCGCTGTCGAATCAGGATATATTCCGGGAAATCTCGCAAGCGTTACGATAGACGGAAGCGGAACCCTGAATGCTTACGCGGGGTCGAACTCCGCGGCGATAGGCGGAAGCTACAATACATACAATGAGAGCGGGACGATGATCTCCAGCTATCATGGCAATATCACGATCAAAGGCGGCACGGTGAATGCTTTCTCGAACGGCTCGAGCGGCGCGGCCATCGGATCGGGACAGAACAACAGAAAGAACTATCTCGGCGAGACGATGCCGAGCGCTTCATACAAGATGGAAACTGCATCGCCCATGGACTGGGGAGAGATCCGCATTGAAGGCGGCACCATTACAGCCAGGGGCAACGGCGGACAGTCGGCCGGCATCGGCGGCGGAAACCACGTGGACAGCGGAAAGATCATCATCTCAGGCGGAACGATCGATGCTTCGGGATATACAGGCATCGGCGCAGGGCTGGGAAGCAGCAAGTACAACGACAGCCAGAAAGGCCCGGGCTCTTACTACGCTGACATCGTTATCAATGGCGGTGACATCACAGCCAGAGGAAGCGATACGGGCGCAGGCATCGGCGGCGCGATGTACTCCGACGCGATCGTTGAGATCAACGGCGGAACGATCAAGGCTTACGGCGCCGGAAGAAGCGGATATCCCTACGGCGGCGCTGGCATCGGCGCGGGCTACCTCGGACATGCCGATGTAACGATCAACGGCGGAGAAGTCTATGCTGACGCCGGAGAAGCGAGCGCGGCTGCGGGCATCGGATCTGGAGGCACGCCGAATGCGAATGATCTTCGCGGCACAGGCGGA
Organism: uncultured Bacillota bacterium; assembly: GCA_946545145.1. Lineage (GTDB taxonomy): Bacteria > Bacillota > Clostridia > Peptostreptococcales > Anaerovoracaceae > UBA3738. The sequence continues at coordinate 5,231 of CAMNNG010000063.1, read as the reverse complement.
AGAGGTCCTGAGGCGGCTCTGGATCAGACCACGGTCAATATAACAGGCGGAAATGTCACAGCTCTGGGCGGCGGCTACGGCGGAGCCGGCATCGGAGGCGGAACGGGAGCTGACAAGGTAACAGTCAACATCTCCGGCGGAACGGTATACGCCAAGGGCAGCGAGAGCAATGAAGCTGAAAAGAGGGGTGGAGCCGGCATCGGATCCGGATACTTCGGAATAGACCCCTCTGCAAAATATTATGTGAATACAGATACTGATGTATCGATAACAGGCGGAACTGTAACTGCCATCGGCGGATGGGGAGCATCCGGCATCGGTTCAGGAGCAGACAACAAGACGGCTGTATCGATCATAGCTGACGCCGAGGCAGCGGATATAGAAGCTTACTCGGACGGAACGAAGTTCGCTATAGATACAAGGACCATCGACGACGGCAACGAGGACTTCGACAGGATCGTCACCGGCGACCTGATGCAGGGAACGTTCGTATTTCCGTACACTTCGGAGGACGGAGTGGAGCAGGATACGGAAGGCCTGAAGAAGATCCAGCTCGTCAACGATGAGACTCAGGAAAAAACGACGCTTACTCACATGCCGGACGGCTACAGATCCTTCGCGAGGACAGTCCCGGCAGCGGGAAAGTACAGCGTATATACAGAAGACAGCCAGATCGCAGGCGGCGAGGGCAGGTTCTTCAACAAGTGCACGGACGACACGAGGACTGACGAGGACGTAAGGACAGGTCAGGACATCGTCGAAAGAAACGTCAAATACAATGTCACGGGCAGCAGCCTTTCCGACAACTTCTATCTCTTCCCGGTGAAGACGATAGTGGTAGACAAGGAAGTCTCTGCGGCTGAAGATATTATGGACGGCATCGATACGACCCTCCACTTCGCGCTCTGGAACGATGTGAAGAAGGAGTTCGTGAGGAACGGCAGCGGAGAGATCTGGATCGAGACGATCGAAGTAGTCGACGGCGTGCCGCAGGGAACGGCAGCGTTCGGCGGCATCGATGAAGGAACTTACGGCATCTGGGAGATCGATCCGGATGATCCGGACGCTGACATCATAGGAAGCAAGATAGGTGACGACATCACTCTCGTCGACGTCAAGACCCGCCACGGCGATTCGGAAGACAACGACGCTACGATAGATGAAGATGTCTGGACTGACTACGTAACAGTCGTCAACTACTACGAGGGCGAGACGGATGTCATCCCGGACGACGATGTGCCGCAGACAGACCCGCAGGATCCGAAGGACTCTGCAGATGACGAAAGCGACGACAGTAAAGTAAGCGGAACGAAGACGCAGAACCCGAAGGACAAGGCTGATGCGGACAGTTCGAGCAGCTCGGCGGGGTCCGGAAGGACGAGGACCGGAGATGAGATGGACCTCGGCCTGATGCTGATGATCCTCCTGGCAGCGGCGTGCGCGATGGGCATCGTAGTCCTGGCAGGCAGAAGGAAAAGACAGAACTAAGGAGGCAGACCTGAGAAGGCGGGCCTGATAAGCAGGAATAGATAAGCCGGAATAGATAAGCCGGAATTGACAGAAACTAATATATAAGAGATATTAATACTAAAGGAGGCGGACCGTGTGGAGCGGTCGTTCATCCAAAAGTACATCGATGATACTGTACAGAGCTGGCGGCCTGGAAATGACCGCCGGCTGCTGCACTTTCAAATGGTATGGAGACGAAAAAGGGCGGAGCGAAAATAACCAGCATATACATCTGGTTCATGATCTTTCTCGTGATAGCTTCGGTGCTGCTGATCTACTGCTCATTCAGAGCTGAGAAGAGTATCGGCAGGATGCAGGAAGTTACGAACGAGTATATCGCAGGACAGTCTGCCATCAATGAGATGAGGGAGGCCTCGGATTTTCTTACGGAAAAATCGAGGTCCTTTATATCCACCGGCGATATTGAAGACGGGAAGATGTACTACAAGGAGATAGAGGTCGACAAGCGCAGGGAGAAGTCGCTGGAGACGATGGCGGGCTACGAGCATGAAGAGGAGATATATCAGTCTCTGAAGGATGCTCTGGATGAGTCGAACTCTCTTGCTGAAATAGAATGCTACGCGATGAGACTGGCGTGCGAAGGCTACAGCGTAGATCCGTCGGACATCTCGGAGGATCTCGCGCAGGTCAGGCTTACTGCGGCAGACAGGGCGCTTTCAAAAAGCGAACAGCGCATAAAGGCCCGCGGAATGGTCTTCGACAACAACTACGATACTATGAAGGACGACATCATCACAGACGTTCTGGGCAGCCTTGAAAAGCTGCTCGACGGGACCCACGACGAGCAGGTCGAAGCATATGAAAAGACAGTTGCTCTCACGAGGACTGAACACGCGATGATAGTCCTGATCCTCATCTGCATGCTGGCCATGGTGCTTTTGACGGCGAGGAAGCTGATAGTGCCGATGAGGAGGAGCACGGGATATATACAGAACAACGAGCTTCTTCCGACTGCGGGAGCGAGAGAATATGCTTACCTGGCTCAGACTTACAACAGCATGCTCGAGAAGACGATGAAGCACCACGAGGAGCTCTCCTACGAGGCGACCCACGACGAGCTGACCGGACTCTACAACAGGAAGATGTTCGAGGCCAAGAGGGAAGAGCTGGCTGATACTGATATAGCGATGCTGATCATAGATATCGACCGTTTCAAGGAAGTCAACGACGAGAACGGTCATGAGATCGGCGACAGGGTACTGAAGAAGGTGGCCGACATACTCGCCTCGAGCTTCAGACTCGAGGACGCAGTCTGCAGGATAGGCGGAGACGAGTTCTGCGTCATGATGATGCAGATGACGCCCGAACTGAAACACGTCGCCAAGGCGAAGATCGACAGGGTCATGGACAGGCTGATAGTGCCTGACGAACTGCCGAAGGTGACGCTGAGCATAGGCGTTGCTTTCTCGGCCGATGAAGGCGAGGGCGATCTTTTCGCCAAGGCGGACGCGGCGCTTTATGCGACGAAGAACGCGGGACGTGACGGATACACGTTCTACTGTGACATGGTGTGATTGCTACATGTTTTGATGGTGAGAAAAATAGAAAAGTGTGTTACGATCAAGGGACTTTCAGGCGCCGTCCTGAAAGCGGAGCTGGCCTTATATGTGTGATGCGGCGGCTCCGGGCAGAAAGGTGATGTTATGCTAAAGAGTCATGAAAAATTCAATTCGAAGACAGGAAAGAGGCAGATCCTGATCGTCGACGACGAGAAGGTGAACCGCGAACTGCTGGGATTCATAACGCAGGACGAGTTCGATGCTTTGTATGCTGAAAACGGGCAGGAAGCACTGGACATAATGAAGGAGAACTCCGAGTTCCTTTCACTCGTGCTGCTGGATCTGAAGATGCCTGTCCTGGACGGCTTCGAGGTCATGAAGACCATGAAGTCCGTCGAAGAGCTTTCGAGGATACCGATCATCGTCCTCACTTCGGACGAGGGGGCTGAAGTCGAGTGCCTGAGACTGGGCGCTTCCGACTTTATCATCAAGCCGTTCAACGTTCCCGAAGTCATCAAGGCGAGGATGATGAAGACCATCGAGCTCTACGAAGACAGGACGATCATCCAGTCGACAGAAAGAGACGATATGACGGGTCTCTTCAACAAGGACTATTTCTTCAGGTACGCGGAGCAGTTCGACAGGTTCCACAGCGACATGGATATGGACGCGATATCGCTCGATATCAACCACTTTCATCTGATCAACGAACTGTACGGCCGCAGGACAGGTGACGACGTCCTCATACATCTGGCTGACTATCTGAAGGATCTTCGTGAGAAGACGAACTGTATAGTAAGCAGGATCGAAGCCGACAAATTCTACATCTACGCGCCGAGCGGGCTTCTCGACTACGAGACGGTATCGGACGAGATCAACAGTCACTTCGAGGACTTCAGAGACATATACGTCAGAGTCAGGAGCGGTGTCTACCTGGATGCCGACAAGACGATAGATATAGAGCGCCGTTTCGACAGGGCGGTGCAGGCGTCGAATACGATCAAGGAGAACTACGCTCAGCCGGTCGCTTACTACGACGCTGCGATACATGAGAGGAAGATCTTTGAGGACAGACTCCTTAACGAGGTCGACGACGCCATGGCAAGCGGTCAGTTCTCGATCAGCTTCCAGCCGAAGTTCAACGTAGAGGCTGACGAGCCGGTGCTCGCGAGCGCCGAGGCTCTGGTGAGGTGGCAGCATCCGCAGCTTGGACAGATCAGTCCGGGAATCTTCATTCCGCTTCTTGAGAAGAACGGCCTCATCCAGAAGCTGGACTTCCACATCTGGGAGCAGGTCATGGAGATCCGCGGCAGATGGAAGAAGGAGACAGGCTATGAGCTTCCGGTATCGGTTAACGTATCGAGGATGGACCTCTACAGCCCGAACCTCATCGATCATCTCGACGAGATCCTGTCGAAGAACGGACTCGACAGGGGCAAGCTGTATCTTGAGATAACTGAGTCCGCTTACACGGAGGACGCTGCGCAGATCGTCGCAGTCGTCGGAAGGCTGAGAAGCGAAGGCTTCAAGATCGAGATGGACGACTTCGGCACGGGATATTCGTCGCTGAACATGCTGGCCGACATCCCGGTCGATGTGCTGAAGCTGGATATGAGATTCGTGCAGAACCTCAACTCGAACGACAAGCAGGAAAAGCTCATCAGGCTCGTGATGGATATAGCGAAATACCTCGGCATGGCTGTTGTGGCAGAAGGAGTCGAGACAGGAGATCAGGTCGAATTCCTGAAGTCGGTCGGCTGCCAGCTGATACAGGGTTACTACTTCTCGAAGCCGCTTCCGGCAGAGGAGTTTGCGAAATATGTAGAAAAACTGAGTGTGAAATAAAGAGTCAGGAAAGCAAGCAGTATTTAATCGAAAACGGAGGGGTAAGAACATGATAACTATCGATGATCTGAAAGCTCTAGGAGCTGACACTGCAGATGGACTGGCAAGGTGCATGAACAACGAAGAGTTCTACATCAGGCTCGTTAAGATGGCCGTTGATGACGACGGATTCGAAAAGCTCGAAGAAGCCGTGAAGGCCGGCGATCTCGACGAGGGGTTCGAGCGCGCCCACGCTCTCAAAGGCGTTCTGGGCAACGTTTCGCTGACCAACCTGTACGAGCCGGTCGCCGAGATGACCGAGGAGCTCAGGGCAAGAAACGACATAGACTACGCACCGTATCTCGAGAAGATCGCGGC
>CAMNNG010000062.1 GCA_946545145.1 uncultured Bacillota bacterium | reverse complement strand
CTGAGATGCTTTGCTTCCTTTAGCCGATTCGCTTCATTGGGTGTTTTGGCAAAAAATAGACGGATATTCCGAAAAAACTTTACCGCAGTAAAGCAAAATCCATCAAATCAGGCCGATTCACATCCGGAAACCCGCTGATCCTGCCGATTCTTTAGCGGGCTAAAGCGATTTCAGTGATACATCGTCCATAATTGGGAAAATCGCTAAAAAAATCTCAAAAACACCCAATGCCAAACTGCTGCCCGCGGCGGAGTGCCTCACGCACAAATACGAAAAAACGTTGTTAAATAATAATCACAATATATTGTCAATCAGTATTTTCAGAAAGTTCGGTTCATAGTATAATTCAGTTAAGTTATATAACTAGAAGATCATATATATTACGGGAATGGTTTATGGAGGTAAAAAATGAAGAAGAGTTTATGTCTTATTCTCAGCATCATGCTTGCTTTGGCTATGTCATTCGCTTTGACGGGATGCGGCGAGGATGAAACAGCCGCAGTCAAAGAAGCTGCTGACGGATGCCTTGCAGCTATGCAGGCAGGGGATTTTGAAAAAGCAAAAGAATTCTGTACCGATGAAGTCTTCGAGACAGGTGCGCTTTCCAGTTTTGAGCAGTTCGATAACATAACTGATTCGCTTACGGAATCGATAGGTATAGACGAAGAGGATCTTAGTGACGATGCGAAAGCCAGTGTCGAGGAATTCAAGGCAGGTTTCCTCAAGAGCCTCATCTCCTCATACACTATCAATGATGCGACCATCAATGACGACGGCACTGCTACGGTCAATGCGGAAGTCACATACGGTCTTGATGTCGACAAGCTCGCTTCTGCCGATTTTTCATCGGCGTCAAGTGATGCTGAAAAGATCGTAACGGACTACATGACAGAACATCAGAGCGAGATCATGAAGGTCTACCAGGAGCAGGGACAGGATAAGGCTATGGTCCAGGTAGTCAACGCCGTCCTTCCGGATCTGATGGACTACCTCACAAAAATGATCAATGACGCGGCTGAAGGTGAAACTGTAGAAAACTCCGTTCTGACGCTTGAGCAGAATGATGACGGCGCATGGCTCGTCAAAGAGATGAAGGCCACAAAATAGTCAACTTTATATGGAAGTTTTCCGTTTTTCTGATAATATGTAATCTATGATTTCTATATTATTGGGTCTGATCGCGGGCATCGCCACGCCCACGCAGACGAGTATCAACGGAAGATTAAGAGAGAATAACCGCTCCGCCTACCTTACGACACTTACATCGTTCGGCGGTGCGGTTGTTATTCTTTTTGTGATAGCGCTTCTCACGAGCGGCCTTGCTATACCGTTCTCAAAAGTCGCCGCCCAGCCTCTTTGGATATGGAGCGGCGGTCTTTGCGGAACGGTCATAATACTGATGAACACGATCTGCCTGCCCCACCTCGGCAGCGCGAACACCGTGGTCCTCGTATCGACGGGGCAGATCATCACAGGCCTTGTGATCGATCAGTTCGGCCTTTTCGGCTCCCCCACCGTCAGGATGGACCTCATCAGGACCGTGGGCGCGCTTCTGGTCATAGCTGGCGTGTTCCTGGTCTCGCGCGAGAAGCAGAGTCATCTGCCCGAAGAAGCAGGCACAAAACCTGACGCGCCTTCACCTACGGGCCTTGCCGGAAAGATTCCCTACATAATCGGAGCCCTTATTGGAGGAGCCGCCTGCGGCATACAGGTCGCAGTCAACGGCACGCTTTCGACTGTTACGGGATCATCCGTTCAGACGACGCTCATCTCCATGAGCATCGGTCTCATCTCGTGCTCAGCTCTGGTCATCGTGCTGATCATCATCCGCGGCAAAGGCAGCATCTTTGATGAGCCGGCGCAGGGATCCAGAAAGCAGATCCCGGATGGCGCCAGCGCCGATGGTGATGGTGATGGTGATGCAGATGCGGATCCAGTCGTTTCATCGGCGGGCGGATTCAAATGGTGGATGTTCACCGGAGGCGCCTTCGGCGTCATAGTCGTACTCAGTAACGCAGTCTGCGCGCCTGTCCTCGGAGCGGGCCTCGTTACGATCCTCAATCTCGTCGGCATGATGGCCACCGGTCTTCTGATAGATGCCGCCGGCTTCCTCGGAATCGAGAAAAAACCTGTCACTGCTGTCAAGACTGCCGGCATGCTTCTCATGACGGCCGGCACCGTCCTCATATCGCTTATTTGATCCAGAAGTCAATGATCCAAACGATCAAATTTCCCGGAGCACGGTACAAATCCGCCGGTTTTTTTGATATACTGTCATATAGCATTAAAGACATCATTGGTTAGGAGGCAAGAACGATATGAAAGACAATACGATAAGAAAGACATCTGTAAAAACGGGAAAGGCAGCACCCGTTTCGGCAAGATACGCCAATGCTGCGAAGACGAATGAAGTGAAGAGCGTAGTTGCCGGCGGAGCAGCATGGAATACTCAGCTGGTACAGTACAAGACGACACATGGACCGATGGACGTCCGTCTGTGGCGCTCTGTAAAATAGATTTTTAAAAGAAGGAAAGTTCAATGGAAAAACACAAATTCTTTGCATGGGCAACAGTTATCTGCTTTATACTGACAATGTGCACAGGATACAAAAAAGTCTGATGCTCAGATAGCTGATAATACGAACTACCTGGAGGACAACGACACAAGATGAGAACTGAATATATGAAGCGCGTTTCGCTGGTCATGGTGCTGCTTATTTGCGTTACTATGACGACCGTGATGACGCTGCAGCCGGCACAGGCAAAGACGAAGTACTACTATCTTCCGTCAAAAATAACATCATATAATTACAGCGGCGGCAAGTTCGTCAAAGATACCGAGTCTTCGCTTACATATAACAAAAAGGGACACGTCACAACGACGAAGTGCACGCCGGGCGAAACCAGAAAGCTGAAATACGCTTACTACAAAAGCGGCAGGCTCAAGAAGATCACATGCCAGGGCGGCGAGTATTTTCAGTTTGACAAAAATGGACACCTGACGACGCTCAGGTCGCTTTCATCGACCGAAAAGGCCCAGTATGGAAAGAAGCGCCTGAAAAAGTACAGAGAAAACGGCGAGTGGTTCAAATTCAAGTACAAATACTATTCAAATGGAAATATGAAGTGCGCCGAGCAGAGATACGTTGAAAACTCCGATGACTTCGTTCCCGAATACAAACTTGCGCTGAACACAAAGGGGCTCATCGCAAAGATGTCGGGCAACGGTTTCACGGCATTCAAGATCCTGTACAAATACGATAAGAGAGGCCGCGCAAAATATGCGACGGTATACAGGGGCTCAAAAAAGGAAACCCGGTATATTTTCAGCTACAAAAAAGCACGCACGACGAAGAACAAGTCGAAATACACTGCTCTCGTCAATGCGTACGTTATTCCTTATGGACCTCAGAGCACCATCATCTCGGTAGGCGGCGGTTACGCTGCCGCGCTCTTCTGGTGATCTGCCGGATAAAGACCCGGATCAGAGACTCCAGATCTCGTCATCAGGCGGCTGCACTGCAGCCGCTTTTTTGTATGCGATCCTGCTGATGTTGAAGAGATGTCTCCAGCTGACGTTCTCGCTCAGTGAGTTGCATCCCCAGCTGCCGCATGCAAGCGTCGTCGTGGGCGCAAGGCCGTTGAAGAAGCTGCCGCCGCTGTTCGTCGAGCTGACCTGATTGATCGTGAACCTGGAAGCAGGAAGCGCCTGGGCCGCAGCCTCGATGTGCTCTTCGCTGTTTGAATGCACCGCTACGGTGTGACCTGCTCCGCCTGTCTCGAAATTGGCAGCCGCTATCGCGATCGCTTCCTCCCACGTGCTGTAAGTATATATCGTCTGCACCGGCGCCATCTTCTCTTTCGAAAGGTCGTCCGCCGGGCCGTAGTTTTCCGGTCTTACGAGCAGCATCCTGATGCCTTCAGGGAGATCTATGCCCGCTCTTTCAGCGACGTCTGCTGCCGGCTTTCCGGCAAGCGAAGGATTCATCTTTCCGCCTGGGAACATCGCAGCTCTGACCGCGTCTGCTTCCTCGCCGCCGTCGATGTAGTAAGCGCCGTTTTCTTCATATATCCTGACCGCTTCTTCGAGTTTTTCCTCAGGAACGATCGCAGCCTGCTCGCCCGTGCAGATGATGCCGTTGTCGAAGCACCTTCCTTCCATCATCATCGGGATGACCTCTTCAAGATCGACGTCTCTGTCTATCAGGCACTGCACATTGCCCGGGCCGACTCCAAGCGCCGGTCTGCCCGATGAGTAAGCAGCCTTGACCATGGCCGCTCCGCCTGTACAGATGCTTTCGTCGCACATCTGCATAGTGAGGTTCGAAAGCTCAAGCGTCGGCTCCTCGATGCACTGCACGAGGTCAGCCGGAGCTCCTGCCGCTGCAAGGTTCTCTCTGATGAGCCTGACGGTCTCAAAGCTGCAGGCCTTGGCCTTTGGATGCGGGCAGATAACAGCCGCGTTGGCTCCTTTGACCGCGAACATTGCGTTGCACATCGGAGTTACTATCGGGTTAGTGACAGGAGTGATGCATCCTATGACGCCTATCGGTTTTGCTACGAATACGAGTCCTTCCTCTTCATCGCGCCCGATTATCCCTGTGCTCTTTTCGCCTTTCATGTCGTTCCAGATGATCCTGGACTTGCCCATGTTCTTTTTGACCTTGTCCTCATACACGCCCATCTCCGTCTCGTCGATCGCCATCCTGGCGAGGACTTCGGCGTTGTCGTATACGGTCTTTCCGATGATCATGCAAAGCTCATCGATTCTTTTCTGATCGTACCCCTCGATGATCTTCTGCGCAGCGCGCGCTCTTTCGATCATCTCATTCATGAATTCCCTGTTATCCATATTATTCACCTTCATCTTCAGATTTTCCAGACTGCGGCTCCCTGTGACAATGAATGCAAAATGCTGCCTGTGACGCGAATAGCATGTGCGTCGTCGCTTACCGGCAACAATACAATTATATCAGAAAGCGCACATTTCTACAAATTACCTACTAATAGAGTGTGGAAAGCAATCTCTGCTTATTGTTTTTACGAGCCGGCGGTTGTAAAATAAAACTAGTGAATTATCAAACAAATCAAAAAACGGCGCGTGAGTGCCGCTATGGAAAGGAGAACCATTATGATCGATCTTGATATGATGTACAAAGATTCGAATTGGGGCAATGATCCAAACGGTCCCGACAACATCACCATCCTCATGCCGGGAAACCGCGGCTGGTTCAACGCGCTTCTCTGCCATGCGGGCATAGACAAGAAAAGACCGACTGTTCTCCTGCTCCACGGCTTTCCGGGAAATGACAAGAACCTCGATATGATGGAAGCTCTCCGCCGCTGCGGAATGAACGTCCTCACGATGAACTACTCCGGAAGCTGGGGCTCCCCGGGTCCGTTCCTCTACGCGAATGTTATAGATGACGCGAAAACAGCTCTCGCCTTCCTTCAGGACAATGCTGATGAATATATGATCGACAAGGACAACATCTTCGTTATCGGCCACAGCATGGGCGGATTTGCTACCCTTCACGTCACTGCGGCATGCGAAGGAATCAAAGGATCCATCGCCTTCGCCCCGTACGACTTCGGTCTCCAGTACAGACTCGGCATAGAGAACGGAGGAGATGACTGGACGAATATACACGAGCTCGTAAGAGACGGCGTCAAACAGCTCGATACAGACTATGAAACACTGATGCAGGAACTCAAAGACCATCCTGAATATGAATTCTCGGCGATCGCCGATAAGCTGGCAGGAAAACCTTTGATGATAATCGAAGCGGAAAATGATATATGCGCTGCATCGACCGTGAAAAACCACAGCAAAGGGCTCGCCGAAAACATCGAAGCGATAGACGGTTCCGCTCTGAGCTATGGAGCCATCCCGTCGAACCACAGTTTCGCCGATACGCGCCTCGCGCTGTGCGAGATGGTCGCGAAGCAGCTCGCGGAGTGGGAAAGCTAGCGGCTGCGGTACAGCCGGGCTCAGCGCTCCAGAAAACTCTCTATCAGTCCAAAATCAATGAAGAACCCGTCCTCGTCCCATATGCGGACGGGGACTTTGTCTTTGAAGCCGTATATGACCGGAAGCATATCCTCCTCAAAATAGTACGTTATGATCTGCATGCTGTCCGGATCGATGATCCAGTATTCGCGCACACCTGCTTCAAGATATTTTTTATATTTGATCGTAAGATCCTTTTTCTTCGTCGACGGCGACAGCACCTCGACAACAAAATCAGGCGCGCCAAATATGACCCTTCCTTCAATTAGTATTTCGGGATCACAGACGAGTACGACATCGGGCTGGACCATCGTGCTGTTATCGCGGTCGAGCTGGACGTCGACAGGTGATATGAACGGGTGGCACGACCCCTTTCCTCTCATGACCTTGCCCAAAAGTTCCGAGTAAATGATCCCTGCAATGTCCTGGTGCCTTAGCGTAGGCGCAGGGGTCATATCGTAGATGACTCCGTCTATGATCTCTACCCTGACATCGTCGGGCATGCTGTAGTAGTCTTCAACGGTGAAGCCGCCCTGCTTTTTTCCGTAAGCGAACTCTGCCTCTTTTACATACATCGATCCCGACGCGGGTCTTCCATAAAGATCATCTCCTGACTCTTCCGGACGCAGAGCCCGGACAATGGCGCTCCAGGCCTCATATCTCGGATTCTTCGTCTCACCGGACATTATTCTCTGAACAGTGCCGAGAGGCACGCCCGATACCTCGGCAAGTTTCTTGTTCGAATACCCGAGTTCC
>CAMNNG010000061.1 GCA_946545145.1 uncultured Bacillota bacterium | reverse complement strand
TTATTACGCTGTTTTCGACGACTGCGCCCTTCTTGATGCGGGCTCCTCTGAATACAATCGAATTCCTAACTTCGCCGTCGATTATGGCTCCGTCGGCGATGATCGAGTTCGTCGCCTTCGCCTTCGATCCGAAGCGTGTCGGAGCGCTGTCCTTGACCCTTGTGATTATCGGCCTCTTCGGGTTCCTGAGAAGCTCATAACGCACTTCCGGTTCGAGGAGCATCAGATTGCTCGCAAGATAACTCGAAATATCGTCCATGAAGAACAGCCTTTCCTTCGCCTCATAAGCCATCGCCTTGCCCTTGGCCGCAATCTGCGGGATTATATCCCTTCTGAAGCTCTTCTTGCCCGCCTTGCTCGTTTCCTCGAGGCCGCGGATCAGCTCCTCCCTGTCCATGATGTATGTGTTCGCAGCGATCTTCTCAGCATGGTCGAGATCGCGGACTATCCTGCACTCGAGGATCTTCCCGTTCTCATCCGTCACGTACTCCGTGACGTCGCTTCCGTTTTTCTTGTTGATCGGGTTCTTCGTGTACAGGCCCGTAACGACGGCGCCGCTCTTCTCATGGAAGTCGAGCATGGCCTGGAAATCGAGGTTGGCCGCGTAGTTGCAGCTGCCGAAGAGGACGTACTTTTCCTTGAGCTCTCTGAGGTAAGCAAGGTTGGCCTGCATGGCCTCGAGCCTGTTCTCGTAAGCGTACCTTCCCGTCTCAGTCGCGAACGGCGGCAGGAACCTGATGCCGGACTGCTTTCTGTCGAGATCCCATCCTGCGCCTCCCCTTACGTGCCACATCAGGCTTCCGTAGTTCTGCGAAGTGATTATTCCTATATTCCTGATCCCTGCGTTCGCCATATTCGAAAGCATGAAATCTATGAGTCTGTATCTTCCTCCGTAAGAAACGGCCGCGAGCGTCCTGAGATCGGTCAGTCCGTTGAGGTCTACGTCATAGGAGTCAGCAAATATCAATCCTAAAGCGTTCATCTCGCGCCTCCTTCCGTTCTGTCTTCAGTTACCTTTTCTCCACGGCTTATGACGATAGGATCGCCGCCCTTCGGCGCCGAAACAGTGACGCCTTCGCAGATTTCCGCGCCGCTGTCCAGGATCGCGTATTCGACTTTAGCGCCCTTCCTGATGATGCAGTCGCTGAGGACGATGCTGTCCTTTATCTCAGCGCCTTCTTCGATAGTCGCATTGTTGAACAGTACGGAATCTCTTACTTTTCCGTACACCCCGTTTCCTGCGCCGCTGATCGAATGCGTTATCTCAGCATTCGGTCCCACGTACTCAGGGAAGTTGAATGAATGTCTGTAGTAGATCCTCCATCCCGGATCGTTCAGAGCAAGTTCGGGGAACTCGCCCAAAGCGTCCATGTTCGCTTCCCAGTAGCTCGAAAGCGTACCGACGTCCCTCCAGTAGCCTTTGTAGAGGTAAGCGAACAGCCTGCATCCATCGCCGAGCATGGCCGGGATGACGTTCTTTCCGAAGTCGTTTTCCGAATCCGGATCTGCTTCATCCTCTTCAAGGTATTTGATCAGAGCATCTGTCGAGAAGATGTATACTCCCATCGAAGCCTGCGTGCTCTTCGGATGCTCCGGCTTTTCGGCAAACTCCGTGATCCTTCCCTCTGCGTCCGTTGACATGATCCCGAATCTGGACGCTTCCTCGAGCGGGACGTCTATGACGGCTATCGTGCAGTCCGCCTTGTTTGCAATATGCTCTTCGAGCATTATCGAATAGTCCATCTTGTAAATGTGGTCGCCCGAAAGTATCAGCACGTACTCCGGATCGTACTGCTTGATGAACTTTATATTCTGATAGATGGCGTTCGCTGTTCCCTTGAACCAGTCTCCGCCCTGCTTCGCCTGATACGGCGGCAGTATGTGCAGGCCCCCGAACCTCAGATCGAGGTCCCACGGGCTGCCCGTGCCAAGATAGTCGTTCAGTTCAAGCGGCTGATACTGAGTCAGGACTCCGACCGTATCTATGCCGGAATTGACACAGTTGGACAGCGAAAAATCGATGATCCTGTACCTTGCACCAAAAGGAACTGCAGGTTTCGCGATATAGTTGGTCAAAGGAGCCAGTCTGCTTCCCTGACCGCCTGCGAGGAGCATCGCTACACATTTTTTTGTACTGAACATTTTGCATCCCCCATTTCCAATATCATCGCCGAGTACTTCGGCATCGAAACTTTGATATATCTCTCAAGACCGTTGCGCTGGCCCTTCTTGCTTCTGTATATCTTCCCTGTCCTGGGCGAGGCAAGGTCCGTGTCTATGACGCATCTGTAGTTCTTTGCGTCCGGAACTCCGATCTCATATTCCTCGAAGTCCCTTCCGGAAAGGTTGAGGCAGACGAGCGTCACATCATTCTCTTCTGTTTGTCTGTAATATGTATATACGTTGTCCAGAGCGTTGTCGGCGTCTATCCACGTAAATCCTTCCATATCCGTATCTCTCAGCCACAGCGCCTTTCTTTCAAGGTAGTAGTGGTTCAGTTCTCTTACGAACTGCTGGATCTCTCTGTGCCTGTCGTAGTCGAGAAGCATCCAGTCCAGCTCGCGCTTTTCGTCCCATTCGATGAACTGGCCGATCTCCTGGCCCATGAACGTCAGCTTTTTGCCCGGGTGCGTCATCATATACACGAGGAAGCACCTGAGCTGTGCGAACTTGTCGTCGTATTCGCCCGGCATCTTGTCGAGCAGCGACTTCTTGCCGTGCACGACTTCGTCGTGGGATATCGGCAGTATGAAGTTCTCGCTGTAAGCGTACGTTATCGCGAACGTGAGCTTGTTGTGCGAGCCCTTTCTGAAGTAAGCATCCGTCTGGAAGTATTCCAGCACGTCGTTCATCCAGCCCATGTTCCACTTGAAGTTGAAACCCAGACCTCCGACTTCCGGCGGCTTCGTAACGTTCGGCCATGCGGTCGACTCCTCGGCTATCATTAGGACGCCCCTGTTATGGGTCTGTATATCGCGGTTCAGGTCTCTGAGGAAGCTGACAGCTTCTTTGTTCTCTGTTCCGCCCTCATCGTTTGGAGTCCACTCGCCGTCCTGCCTGTCGTAGTTGAGGTAGAGCATGGCCGCTACAGCGTCGACCCTGAGGCCGTCCGCGTGGAACTCTCTGCAGTAGAAGAAAGCGTTCGAGATGAGGAAGCTCTTCACCTCGCCGCGTCCCAGATCGAAGGCTCTCGTCCCCCAGCCTTTGTGCTCCATCCTCAGCGGATCTTTGTATTCATAGAGCGGACCGCCGTCGAATTCCACCAGTCCGTAGTCGTCCTTTGGAAAATGCGCCGGCACCCAGTCCAGTATGACCCCTATGCCGCTCTGATGCGCCTTGTCTACGAAGCGTTTGAATCCGTCCGGATCACCGTACCTCGAAGTGACCGAATAGTATCCGGTGATCTGATAGCCCCACGATCCGTCGAAGGGATGCTCCATGACCGGCATCAGCTCTATATGCGTATATCCCATGTCTTTGACGTAGGCGATCAGCTTTTCAGCCAGCTCGTCATATGTCATCTGGCTCCCGTCCTGCCTGTGCATCCACGATCCGAGATGGACTTCGTAGATGTTCATCGGTGATCTGTAGGGATCCTTTTTGTTTCTTTCTTCGATCCACTTTTCATCGTGCCATTTGAAGCCCTTCGCTATATCAAAGATGCGCGAAGCGCGCTGACTGCCGTCTTCGGCCCTTGCCGATTCGGACTCGAAAGCATACGGATCAGCCTTGTAAAGCAGCCTTCCGTCCTTTGTCCTTATGGCGAATTTGTAAAGATCGCCCTCCCTGGCGGCAGCAGATGACACTTCCCAGATAGACTCGTCGTCTTCGAGTCTTTTCATAGGATCTTTTTCAATATCCCATCCATTAAAAACACCGACAAGAGATACGGCCTCGGCGTCAGGCGCCCACACTCTGAATACGAATCCCGCGTCAGGATCCCTGTCATCGAGTCTGTGCGCTCCGAATATCTCGTAACATCTATGGTCGGTCCCCCTGTGGAACAGATATTTGTGCTCACTTATATCCTGTGTCATATCTATCTCTCCTTTTATACATAATAACGAATATTCGCAATGTTTTCAATGACCTGACCGCAGTAAGCCACCTATACAGCGGCGCTTTTTTTTGATAGAATATAACATTAATATTAACAGCAGCTTTATCGAGCAGCAGCAGGTCATAAGATCAGCAGCTGCCTGACAGACATCTTAAAAGAAATGTGAGAGACAGAGGTATATATGACTAAGAAAAAGATCAGGATACTGTACGCTTCCCCGGAATGCGTACCCTTCGCTAACTCGGGCGGCCTGGGCGAAGTCGCAGGCTCGCTCCCAAGAGCGCTCAACAGAAAGCGCGACATAGAATGCAGAGTCATCATGCCGCTCTACGGAGCAGTGTCTGACGAGTACAGGCAGAAGATGCGCTTTCTCGGAAGCACGAAGGTCGGCGTCACATGGCGCATGCAGTACATGGGGCTCTTCGAGCTGAGGAAGAACGGCGTCACCTACTACTTCGTAGACAATGAATACTATTTCAAGCGCGACGGTCTGTACGGCTATTACGACGACGGAGAAAGGTTCGCGTTCTTCTCGAAGGCGATATTCGAAGCAATAGCTATGATGGACGGCTTCGTGCCGGACATCATCCACGCGAACGACTGGCAGACAGCTCTGGTTCCCGTATACCAGACATCGATATACAAACGCGAATTCATGAAGACGGTATTCAGCATCCACAACGTTGAATATCAGGGCTTCTACGGGGATACGGCCATAGAGGACTTCATCGGCATACCGGATAACTACCGCCACGTCCTCGAATTCAAAAAAGGCATCAACCTCATGAAGGGCGGCATCGAAACAGCTAACGCCGTCTCGACAGTCAGTCCGACATATTCGATGGAGCTTAAGGACCCGTTCTTCGCCTTCGGTATGCAGGGCATCATCAGCAGGAACAGTCACAAGCTCTCCGGCATACTGAACGGCATCAACACCGTGGTATATAACCCCGAGAAGGATCCGCTGATCCCCGCGAACTACTCGGCCGGCGACCTTTCCGGAAAAGCCGAGTGCAAGAAGGCTCTCCAGAAGGACCTTTCCCTGCCCGAGACAGATTCCATGATGATCACGATGATCTCGAGACTGGTCCCGGCAAAAGGCGTGGACCTTCTCGTGCCGATCCTCGACAACATCATAGAGAATAACGATATCCAGTTCGTTCTTCTCGGCACGGGATTCCCCGAGTACGAAGATTTCTTCCGCGGGCTTGAGGCCCGCCATCCGGACAAGGTCCGCTGCCTGATCAAATTCGACTCGGCCCTGTCGCACAGATTCTACGCCGCTTCAGACGCCATTCTCGTACCGTCGAGGAGCGAGCCGTGCGGGCTTACTCAGATGATAGGATGCCGCTACGCCTGCGTCCCCATCGTCCGCAGGACAGGCGGCCTTGCAGACTCGATCACCGACTGCACCCTGGGCGACGGCAACGGCTTCGTCTTTGACGACTATTCGTCTGACGGCCTCTATTCGGCTATCATGAACGCTTACGGCACGTATCAGAGAAAAGACGACTGGAAAAAACTCTCCGTCCACGATCTGAAATGCGACTTCGGCTGGAGCGGATCGGCGAACGCTTACCGCGAACTCTACAGAGCGCTCACAGGCGGGCCGGGCGAATGATCACAGAAGACCCATGTGAATGAGCAAGAAGAAAGGACGACGAAGGATGGCAGAAAAGAAAGAAACGAAAGAAAAGAAAGCAAAAAAAACCAATATACACAGCAAGGACAGGAAGAGCCAGGAGGAATTCAAAAAGGAGATGGAGCTCTATCTCGTCAACACCCTCCACACTTCCTTCGAAGACGCTGACGCGGCCCAGCTTTACAAAGCTGTCGCGAACGTTGTCAACAGCAGGCTCGGAGCTAAAAGGCTCACCTACAACAAAAAACGCAGCGAAACAGAAAAAAGATACCAGGACCGCAAAAAGGTTTGCTACATATGCATGGAGTTCCTGATGGGCCGCTCCCTGAAGAACAACCTTTTCAACCTCGGTCTGACCGGGACGGTAGATGAGATCCTCAGCAAAAGAAATATGACATCGGACGAGCTCTTCGAGCAGGAGCCCGATGCCGGGCTCGGAAACGGCGGCCTCGGAAGGCTTGCGGCCTGCTTTATGGATGCGCTTACTTCCTCAGGCTACGACGCGACCGGATACTCTCTCTGCTACGAATACGGTCTCTTCAAACAGAAGGTGATCGACGGATGGCAGGTCGAACTTCCGGACAACTGGCTGCCCGGCGGAAGAGTATGGCTCAATCCGCGCGAAGACGACGTATTCAAAGTCACTTTCTACGGTGAATACAATGAATACTGGCAGGACGGCAAGATGGGCTACGAACTGAAGAATCCTCAGGTCGTCGAAGCCGTTCCCTACGACATGTACATCTCCGGCGCGGACTCGGCCGCGGTGAACAAGCTTCGCCTCTGGTCGGCAAGAGATTCCGAAGGATTCGACATGGCGCTCTTCAACAGCGGAGACTTCACAAGGGCTGCGCAGAAGAACAACAGCGCGGAGCTCATCACGAAGGTCCTCTACCCCGCCGACAACATCGAGGAAGGAAAGGAGCTGCGTCTCAAGCAGCAGTACTTCATGGTGTCCGCTTCCTGCCAGAACATAGTCAGGAACCAGCTCAGACTCCACGGCACGCTGGACAACTTCCACCACAAGACGGTCATCCACATCAACGATACGCACCCCGCTCTGGCCATTCCCGAGCTGATGCGCATATTCATGGATGACTACGGCTACGAGTGGGACCGCGCCTGGGAGATCGTAACTGCGACGGTATCGTATACGAACCACACCGTCCTCGCCGAGGCGCTCGAAAAGTGGAACAACGATCTCGTCAAAGCGATGATGCCAAGGGTCTACTCCATCATCTGCGAGATAGACAGGCGTTTCCGCGAGAAGATGGACCAGAAGTTCCCCGGCGATATCGGCAAGATCAACTACATGTCGATCCTTGGCGACCAGCAGGTGCGCATGGC
>CAMNNG010000060.1 GCA_946545145.1 uncultured Bacillota bacterium | reverse complement strand
CGACGGGAGGCCCGGGCCTTGCGAAAGGCGGGAGTGGAGACGTTCTCGGCGGGATGATCGCTTCCTTTGCGGCTCAGGGACTCAGCGCTGACGACGCGGCAGTGTGCGGCGTATACATCCACGGCCTTGCGGGAGACCTCGCGGCGCGTGAGAAGGGCGTCATATCTATGAAGCCGACAGACACAGTTGAAAAAATATCCGATGTATTAAAGGGTATTTTCAAATAGAATCTATATCAAATTATTGCGGAGGAAATAATGGATCAACAGGAACTTGAAAGGATAGCGCGCAATGTCAGGATCGACATCGTAAAGTCCGTCCATGCGGCCGGATCAGGTCATCCGGGCGGTTCGCTTTCAGCGGCGGACATTCTTACTATGCTGTATTTCGAAGTCATGAACATCGACCCCGAAGAGCCGGACATGAAGGGAAGAGACAAATTCGTACTGTCCAAGGGACATGCGAACCCGGCTCTGTACGCCGTACTGGCTGAAAGAGGATTCTTCCCGGTCGAAGAGCTTATCAGTCTCAGGAAACCCGGAAGCAGGCTCCAGGGACACCCGAACATGCACTACGTGCCGGGCGTCGAGATGTCGACGGGATCGCTCGGACAGGGCCTTTCAGTAAGCGTCGGCATGGCGCTCGCTGCAAAGCTCGACAATGACCCCGGAAGGGTATTCACCCTGATGGGAGACGGCGAGATCCAGGAAGGCATGATCTGGGAAGCTGCCATGGCGGCTGTCCACTACGGACTTTCGAACATGACGGCTGTAGTCGACTGGAACGGTCTTCAGATCGACGGAAGGAACGAGGACGTCATGACGGTAGCCCCGATCGGCAAGAAGTTCGAGGGATTCGGATGGAACGTTCTCGAATGCGACGGCCATGACATGGCGGCTCTCAAGGACGCATTCGCGAAGGCTGACGAGGAGAAGGAAAGACCGACTGTCATCATTGCCAAGACGGTGAAGGGCAAGGGCGTTTCCTTCATGGAAGACCAGGCAGGATGGCACGGAAAGGCGCCGAACGACGAGCAGCTCGCTCAGGCGCTGAAGGATCTGGGAGGTGAAGAGTGATGGCAGAAGATGTTAAGAAGATGGCAACGAGAGAAGCCTACGGAAAGACGCTCGTCAAACTCGGAGAAACGAACAAGGACCTCGTCGTAATGGACGCTGACCTTTCCGGATCGACAAAGACAGGCGAATTCAAAAAAGTATTCCCCGAAAGATTCTTCAACATGGGCATAGCCGAGCAGGATATGTACGGAGCGGCCGCAGGCCTCGCTCTGTCCGGCAAGGTCGTATGCGCCAGCACGTTCGCGATGTTCGCGGCGGGAAGAGCTTTTGAGATAATCAGAAACTCAATAGGATATACAGGAGCAAACGTCAAGGTATGCGCTACGCACGCCGGCATCACAGTAGGCGAAGACGGAGCCAGCCACCAGACGTTCGAGGACATAGCTCTCATGAGAACGATACCGGGCATGACGGTCATCAACCCGTCGGACGGAGTATCGGCTGAAAAACTGATAGAAAAGGTCGTTGAGATGGACGGACCGGCTTACGTAAGGCTCGGAAGAGCGGCCGTGCCCATCGTATACGGCGAGGACGAAGACTTCGAGATCGGCAGGGCGAAGACCCTGAGAGAGGGCTCGGACGTAACTATCATAGCTACAGGCATCATGGTAGCCGACGCTCTTGAGGCGGCAGACATCCTCGAAGGACAGGGCATCGAAGCCCGCATCATCGACATGCACACGATCAAGCCGCTCGACACAGAGGCGATAGTGAAAGCAGCGAAAGAGACGGGAGCCATCGTTACGGCCGAAGAGCATTCGGTCATCGGAGGACTCGGAAGCGCGGTCTGCGAAGTGACGGCTGAAGAGTGCCCGGTCAAGGTGCGCATGGTCGGACAGCTCGATACGTTCGGAAGCTCCGGCAAACCGGATGAACTCAAAAAAGAGTACCACATGACGGCCGCTGACATCGTTGCCGCGGCAGAGAGCGTACTTCAGAAATAGCGTTTTGAGTAAGCAGTAAGCGGATCAGAAACGCGAAGCAAAAGACATAGCATCTTTTTTCACCGCATCAGCCACATCGGCAGGTGCGGTGATTTTTACTATATCAGAAAGCGAGAAGAGCCATCCTTCGAACTGACGGCTGACGGCGACATCGACGACGCAGATGAAGCTGTCATCGGATATCTTCTGCATGATGACGTCTTTCCCGAATCTGTCTATGATGATGCCGGCTGCCTCCTTTTTGCACTCGAGGGTGATCTTCCTGACCTCTCCTCCGAACATGCCGAAGAGCTGCTTCGAATAGGTCGATACGTTGAAGGATTCGAATTCCTCCTGGCCGGCTCTGGCTTCATCCGTGCGGGCGATATTCTGCATCTTGTCCACGCGGTAGTGCTTGATCTTCCCGGCTTCTTCATCGTAAGCGACGAGGTAATAGTATTCATCGTCCCATATCAGGCTCCACGGACTGACGGTATACGTCTTTCCTCCGTGGCGGAGCTCCGGCTCCTTGTCCATGTTCCACTGGAAGTACTTGAAGGTTATCTTCCTGTCTTCGTTGATGGCCTGATGGAGCTTGTCGACGCCGTAGTAGACGCTTTCGTTCATCGTCTTGACGCGGCCGCTTATTATGACCTGACGGGTAAGCTGCTTCGCCTCGTGGCGGCTGGCGAGGGTGCTGAGCTTTTTGATGAGCTCGCGGGACTTCTTTTCGGATATGAACTTCGCCGCCTGGACAGAATCTACAAGAAGCTTGAGCTCGGCAAGCTCGAACGTTCTGGAAGCGGCGTAATAGATGTATTCGCGGCCGACTTTTTCGCCGATTATGTCTATGCCGAAGTCGGACAGATCGGCGATGTCGGTGTAGAGGGTCTTTCTGCTTACTGAGATACCGTAAGCTTCAAGCTTCGCGATGAGCTGCGGCATCGTGAGGCCGTGCTCCTCATCGGTCTCCTCAAGGAATATCTGCATGAGATACAGTATTTTCGACTTCTGGTTCTGTGCTTTTGCCATCGGCTTCCTCCTCTGTCCATATACACGGAAAGTATATCACGGAGCCGCTTTTTAGGGAACAAAAAGGGCTCAGGGAGGCGGGCCGGGGGCGTCTTTTCACAAGCCCGACATATTGCGGAAAGTATAAGGGCAAGTTGATTGAAACATACAAGTTTTAGTGCTATAATCCATTAAAGGAAGGGAGAAGGGATAGCAGATAGAATATGATAACATTCGATCATGTTACGAAATATTATAAGACGAATATCGGTCTGAACGATGTGAGCCTTCACATCGACAGGGGTGAATTCGTCTTTTTGGTTGGGCCCAGCGGCGCCGGAAAGTCGACGCTGATCAAGCTCATCCTCAAAGAGATAGACGCTGACAGCGGCAGCATCCTCGTCAACGGCCGTGAGGTCACGAAGCTTACCAGCCGTCTGATACCGGCTCACAGAAGGAACGTCGGCATAGTGTTCCAGGACTTCAGGCTCCTCGAGCACAAGACGGTCTACGAGAACGTCGCATTCGCGATGGAGATCACGCACCAGAAGAGGCGGGAGATCAAGGAGAGGGTGCCGGCTGTCCTCGGACTGATGGGCATAGAGGAATATGTCAAAAAGTATCCTTCGGAGCTTTCCGCCGGTGAGCAGCAGAGAGTAGCCATAGCGCGCGCCATAATCAACGCGCCGGACGTTCTGATCGCCGACGAGCCTACGGGAAATCTCGATCCGGACACGGCGTGGGAGATAATGCGCCTTCTCGAGATGATCAATGAAAAGGGCACGACGGTCCTGATGGTCACGCACGCGAAGGACATAGTAGACAGGATGAACAAGCGCGTCATCTCTCTTGAGAACGGACAGATCACCGGAGACGCCGTCGGCTCCTACGAGACGAAGAACGCTGAAGAAAACAAAGAAGAAGCCGAAGGCGGCGAAGAAGAGGAAGAATTCGTTTTCGACTGGACGAGCGGAGGACTTGACTGAGATATGAGACTTGCATACACGATATCACAGGCGTTCAAACAGATGAACAGAAACAAGGCGATGACGGTCGCATCGGTGTTCGCGATAACGGCGATGCTGCTGATACTCGGCCTGTTTTTCATCCTCGTCGTCAATATCAATATGGCGGCCGAGAGCATAAGGGACGACTACAATACCATAGAGGTCTTCTACCTGGACGAGACCAAGGAGGCGGACATTAAGAAGGCGCAGACCGAGGTCGCCGCATGGGACAACGTCGAGAAGGTCGAATACAGATCGAAGGCGCAGGCCATGGAGGTCCTGAAGAAGAGATGGGGAGACAGCGGATATCTTCTTGATTCGCTGAAGAACAACCCGCTTCCCAATTCACTGATAATAACCGTGAAGGACCTCGAAGGCTCTGACGCGGTGGCCGAGCAGGCGAAGAACCTGGCCGGGATAGAAGACATCAGATATTACAAAGACACCGTTGACAAGCTGGTGAAGGTGACGAACGGCATACAGATCGCGGGCCTCGTGATCATTGCCTTCCTCATCATAATATCCATCGTTGTGGTGTCGAACACGATAAAACTTACGGTGCTGAACCGATCCGAGGAGATCAGCATCATGAAATACGTCGGGGCGACGAACTGGTTCATCCGCGGCCCGTTCCTCTTCGAGGGGATCTGGATCGGAGGCCTTTCGGCCGCTCTGTCCGCGGGCATAGTCGCGGCTGCTTACTGGAAGGCTGCTGACATTCTGGAAAGCGGCATCATCCAGGTGATGTCCATACCGATGGTGCCCGTGAAGTTCATGGCTCTCAACCTCCTGTGGATATTCCTTGCGCTGGGCATCAGCATAGGAGCATGGGGAAGCATCATCTCAATGAGAAGATTTTTGGACACCTGATCTGATATCATTAGAAATACAGGAACCGGAAGGGGAATCTACGATGATGGGATCAAAAGGAAAGATACTGGCATTCATACTAACGGCGGTGCTCGCGCTGTCCTGCGCTGCGCCGGCTTTTGCTACTTCAAAGAGCGAGATCAACAAGAAGATCAACATCAAGGAAAAGCAGCTTGAAGAAGGACGCAAACAGGAAGAAGAACTGAACGGTCAGATCTCCGATCTTCAGGACAAGATAGAAGGGCTCGAGGGCGATATCGCAGAGCTTACGACGAGGATAGCGGAGACGAAGGCGAAGATCGTCCAGCTGAAAAAGGACGTCAAGAAGAGCAAAACGAAACTGAAGAAGGGCGAAGACGACCTCAACGGCAGGCTCAGGAACATCTACAAATCCGGATCTATCGGATTCATCGATGTCGTCCTTGACTCGGGCGATGTCACAGAGCTTCTGAGCAATGTGGATATGGTCAAGCATATCTATTCGAACGACAAGAAGGTCGTAGCCTCACTCAAGAACCAGTACAAAAAACTCAAAACGAAAAAAGAGAAAGTAGAAGACGCTGAAAAGGCGCTCGAGCTCCAGCAGGAACAGCTCAATACCAAAAAGACAGAGCTGGCAGCCGATCAGGGACAGCTTGAAAAGAAAGTGGCCCAGGTCGCTGAGAGCAATGAAGAACTCGAATCGGATCTTCATGAACTGAACGCTCAGGCGGCCGCCATAGCCGAGAAGGCGAGGGCCCATTCGAATACGGGTGGACAGTCCTACGGCGGCGGGGTCATGGGATGGCCTGTGCCGGGCTCATACGGCGTATCCTCGGAGTACGGATGGAGATTCTGCCCTGTACACAGATGCAGAGAGCTCCACAGCGGAATGGATATCCCGTGCAGCTACGGAACGCCCATCAAGGCGGCCAGCAGCGGCACCGTTATCGAGGCGGCTTCGATGTCGGGAGGATACGGCAATTACGTAATGATATCGCACGGCGGCGGCATATCGACGCTTTACGGTCACAACAGCAGCCTGTGCGTCTCTTACGGCCAGCATGTCAACAGAGGAGATACAATTGCTCTCGCAGGGAGCACCGGAGCTTCGACGGGCGTACACTGCCACTTCGAGGTCAGAGTCAACGGCAGCCCCGTCAACCCCAGGAATTATTTATAGGATATATCACCGGTAATGAAAGAACTGAACAAAGTAGTCAAGGACATCCTCAGGAGCAGAGGAATAACTCTTGAGGAAGACGTAGAAGAATATCTGTCGCCCCGTCCGCAGCGGACATACGATCCGTTCCTGATGAAGGGCATGGCAGAGGCCGTGGAGATGATCACATCCGCGGCAGAGAAAAAGCAGCGCGTCTGCATTTACGGCGATTATGATTGTGACGGCGTAACATCCGTCACATTGCTTTTATACGCGTTTTCGCAGTTCATGGACAGGGAGAGGATCTCATATTTCATCCCGTCCAGGTTCACGGACGGCTACGGCCTCAGCATGGACACCGTGAAGAGGGTAGCCGACATGGGCACTGATCTCATGATCACTGTCGACTGCGGATGCTCGTCTGCTGACGAGGTCGCTTACGCAAAGAAGCTCGGGATGCAGGTCATAGTGACCGACCACCACATAGTTCCTGAAAGGACGCCGGACTGCGTGATGCTCGATCCGAAGCAGGAGGGATGCGGATACCCGTTCAAGGGGCTCTGCGGATGCGGAGTCGCTTACAAGCTTACTCAGGCCCTGCAGAGGACGCTGGGCTTCGACAGGTCAGTCATCCTCGATTCGCTGGACATCGTAGGCACGGCGACGATCGGAGACATCGTTCCCCTCGTCGATGAGAACAGGACGCTTGCGAAGTACGGCATAGACAGGATCAGAAAGACGAAGAGGCCCGGCCTCAGCGCACTTCTCGGCGCGATTTCCATGAAGCAGGAGACGGTCACATCCATGAATGTGGCCTTCGGGATAGTTCCCAATATCAACGCGAACGGAAGGATGAAGAGGGCGGACATCGGCGTCAGCCTCCTTTCCAGTTCGGATGAGGCAGAGGCCTTCGAGCTCGCGCGCGAGACGGCTTCGAACAACACTGAAAGAAAGAGGCTTCAGGACGCTGCCTTCAAAGAGTGCATAGCGCTTGCAGAGGTCCAGTGCCCGGGCAGCCTTTTCCCCATTATCCACGCGGATGTGCATGAAGGCGTCGCCGGCATCGTCGCCGGAAAGCTCAAAGAAGAATTCTCAAGGCCCGTCGTCATCGTCACAGATAACGGCGGCAAACTGAAGGGAACGGGAAGGAGCGTAGACGGCATCGATATACACGCCGTCCTTAGCACATGCGCAGACCTCTTCGAAAAATTCGGCGGTCACCAGGGCGCTTGCGGATTCACGATGAGGGCGGACGCTCTTG
>CAMNNG010000059.1 GCA_946545145.1 uncultured Bacillota bacterium | reverse complement strand
AAAAAGATGCAAAAAACGAGCAAACCGCAGGCAGCCGCCTGCGGTTTTGACAATGAATGAACGAATGATGAGAGATCAGTCTTCTCTTTCGGAGAAGCGGAACATCGACTGTCTCAGTTCGTTTGTCTGATCATATCGCTTGCCGCCCCAGTAGATGCGACCCTGTATCTCGCACTTCGGATTTGGATCGACATCCTTCATGATGTACTTCAGGAATTCCTCAAAGCCGGTTCGGTCGACGATATAACCGATATGCTCTTTGCTCTCGACAGCTTCTTTGTCCAGATATTCGTCAAGATAAGCGTAAACGTTGCATATTATTTTTATTACGGTGTCGTGATCAGCCCACTTCATGAAATCTTCCGCCATACGGGGATTTTTCTTGCCGGTACGGCCAAGGAGTACCACACGGAAATATTCTTCCTTGCTCCTTGTCCATGCTCGTGTAGGACAATAGTTCACACAGACTCCGCAGCCGACGCACTTGTTCGTGTCACGCTCGATCTTACCGTTAACGACCTTCAGTGCGCCAACAGAACGTTTTTTGCAGTATTTGACACATTGCTCACAGCCGATGCAGCGAGCAGGATCATACTGGGGCTCTGTCTGCCCTATGATACCAAAGTCATTGAGACGCGTATGTGCGCAGTCGTTTGAGCAGCCTGTGAACGCGATCTTGACGTGATGATCGTTCGGGAATATCGCTTTGTCCACTTCCTGAGCGAATGCCTTAGTGTCATAGCATCCGAACGGACAAAGGCTTTTTCCGGGACAAGCCACGACATTTCGCGTGCCTGACGCCGGATAGCCGCCGTTATATTTTTCCTGATTGATGCCGCGATTCTCGATTATCAGCTGCAGAGCCTTGTTGACCTCTTCCATATCAGCAAGATCTATCCCCGGGATCTCAAAGCCCTGCCTGTTTGTGATGTTGACCATGCCATTGCCGTACTGCTTCGCGATATCGACGACACGCTGGAGCGATTCTACATCGATCTCGCCGCCCGGACAACGCACGCGCGAAGCGGCCTCACCTCTGACTTTGGATTGACGGAAGGCATTTTTCTTGAGTTTTTTAACATTTATATCTCTAGACATTTTTGATCTCCTTTCCATTATCCAGCTAGTCCAGCATGTTCTTGCTCTCGGTGTATTTGAATACAGGTCCGTCAAGGCATACATACTTTTCGCCTATGCGGCAATGTCCGCATTTTCCGAGACCGCAGCACATCTTGCGCTCCTGCGAGACCCAAATATTCTCTTCGAGCAGGCCTTTTTTCAGCAAGCCGATAACAGTGAATTTCATCATCGGAGGCGGACCGACTACGACGGCCTTTGTCTTTGTCACATCACGGATGGGGATGCCGTCGATGAATTCTGTTACAAGACCGATGTTGCCCGTATATCCCTCGGGCGCTCCGTCGACTGTCAGTATGAGGTCGAGAGCCTCGTCCCATCTCTCGAGATCCTTTCTGAACAGCATGTCGTCGGGGCTTTTGAAGCCTACGATGACATGTTTGTCTTTTGCGTCTTCAGTAAGCGAAAGGGCGTCTATGACTCCGCGCACCGGAGATACACCGGTGCCGCCGGCAACGACGATGACTTCGCCGTCAGCGTATTCATCAGTATCGAAACCGTTGCCGTAAGGACCTCTCATCAGCAGCGTCTGTCCTTCATATTTTTCAAAGACTTCATTTGTGACGCGTCCGACTTTCCTGATCGTGAGGTCGACCAGGTCGTCCCCGATGCCGCTTACTGATATCGGCGCCTCGCCGTATTTCGGTATCGACACTTCAAAGAACTGTCCGGGCTTGACATCACCTGTGAACTCCATGCGGAACGTGTATTCTTTGTCAGTGTGTTTGATGACTTCCTTTATCGTCGAAGGGAAGGGGATGTACGGATTGTTATTCATGTTACTCATCATCAGCCTCCTTTCTCACTGCGTCAGCGACCTTGTTGATGCAGGCCGAGAACGAGATGTACTCCGGACATACCATGTCGCAGCGGCCGCAGCCGACACACATGTTGAAGCCGGCTCTTGATTTGAAGTCCTGTATCTTGTGGAGGACTTTGAAGCGCATGCGTTCGCCGTTCGTGCGCCTGTACTGACCGCCTCCCGCGACATTCGTATAGCCGTCGATCATGCAGGAAGCGGCGACCCTTCTTCTCTCGCCGACTTTGCCGTTGTCTGTGTAGAACACATCCTGCATCGTGTAGCATGTGCATGTCGGGCAGACGATGTTGCAGCGTCCGCAGTTGACGCATCTTGCGGAGTATTCATCCCAAACATCAGATCCGTAGATGCCGATCGGGATGCTCTCCGGGATGTCTACATGGACTTCGTTTTCTGTCACAAACCTTGGAGTCACTTCCATTTCAACCGCTTCGCATTCCGCGAACACTTTCGCCATATCTGCGTCAGGCACATCGCAGCAGAATTCGCCGTCTATGACATCGACAGAGAACACATAGCCGTCTTCAGTCCTGTTCGACCCCATGTCCACACAGAAGCAGTCTTCGAATGTATCCGCGCATCCGATCAGGACGAACTTGACCTTCTCGCGCAGTCTCTTGTAGAACCAGTCCTGTTCTTTGCCGTTTTCAAGATAGATGTAGTCGAGTCTTTTGACAGCGTGCATATCGCAGCTTCTAAGGAAGACCAGAACGTCTTTCTCGTCGATATCAGCTTCTTTTACCTGATCTTCCGTGAAGAAGAACAGTGTTTCAGATATCGGCAGCATGAACTCCTTGAATGCGTAATCCGATTTCTTCTCCAGCTCGATCTCGTCAGGGTTCGTGACAAAGTCATAACGGACTACATCTGTGTCCTTGAACCTGCCTTCGCCCTTTTTCAGCACAGGCGCGAACAGTCTGTAAGTTTCGCCCAGCTTGCCGAGAACTTCGCCGAAGTTCTGCTTGCTCAATTGATAGCCCACTTTTTCCTCCTATTCTGTTCCAAACGATAACGGTATCCTGGCATTAACTTTTTTTATTATTGTTTCACATACGCCGGCAACGCTCATCGCGTCCGGTATGAGTATGTCGGTACTGAGGCCTGCCTTTTCACAGTAAGCTTCAAGTTCTTCTGCCGCCGCTTTTCCCATGCATACTGCCGCGGGCATATTATCATTAGGTGTGCATGCGCCCGCCGCGGCGTCTTTGCCCCCGGCGGCGCTTATTGAAGATGCGAAAAACGCTCGCACCGCTGCCGCCGATGAAAAAACTATGAGATCGAACGGGTCATGGATGCTAAAAGAGATGTCCAGCGCGCATGCCCGCGTCTCATATATATTGCAGATGTCATAGCGCAGCCCCGCCGAGTCCAGCTCTTCCGGAAGGGCCATGGAAGCGTTCGTCCCCTGCATCAGGAGGAGCCTTTCATTCTCTCCTGCCGCCCCCGAAAGCGCTTTTCCCAGGCATAGACCGCTTGCCTTTTCAGGAATCAGATCCGCGTGTATCCCGTATCTTTTGAGGACTTCTGCTGTTCCTTCGCCTACGCATGCGAACTTCAAGGGACCGAGGCTGCGGATGTCTTCACCACGCCATGTCAGGCCTTCGAAAAATCCTCTGACGCCTGCGGCGCTCGTGAAGACCGCCCAGTTATATCCCGAAATATCTTCGGGGAAAGCTTCAGGTACGCTCTCGATCTTCAGAAGGTCGCATCTTGCGACATCTGCTCCGAGCGCCGAGAGTTTTTTGTCAAGTTTCGAGTTGAAGCTTTCTGAGCCGGCCGCAAGGACTCGCACCCCGGTGAGTTCTCCTCCGGGAGCGTTCCCAAGGGTAAGATCCATCGCCGCCGTATTTCCTATAACTATGATGCCCGGCGTTTCAGCGTCTTTTGCGAGTTCGGCTATATCTGCAAGGCATCCGTCTATCCTCTTTTCACCGGGCATATATCCGCGCGAGAGGACGCAGGCAGGTGTTTCCGGGTCTTTACCGTTTTTGATCAGTTCATCTGATATTTGCCCGAGCATATGTATTCCCATCATGAAGATGAGGGTCCCATTCAACTTCGCGAGAGGGCCGAAGTCGATCGCCCGCCCGGCGCTGCCGTGACCGGTGATGACAGTGAATGATTCCGCAGCGCCCCTGTGGGTGACGGGGATGCCGAATCTTTCAGGCACGGCGACAGCGGATGTCACGCCCGGGATGATAGAGCAGCCGATGCCGGCTTTTGCAAGCGCGAGCATCTCTTCTCCGCCTCTTCCGAACACGAAGCCGTCGCCTCCTTTGAGGCGGATCACAGTTTTTCCTTCAGAGGCCTTTTCAATGAGAAGAGACTCGATCTCTTCCTGGCTCTTGTGTTCTATCCCGTGTCTCTTTCCGACAGGGATGATCTCGCAGCCCGAAGGCGCCTCAAACAGAAGATCTTTGTCGATAAGATCATCGTACAGTATAGCGTCCGCGCTCTTTAGAGCCCGGATCCCGTCGATAGTTATCATGCCGGCTTCGGGGCCGGCGCCGACGAGGATCACTTTTCCTTTCATCATCAGCCGTCCTTGTATATCTCTTTCAACACTTTATCGCAGATGTCCGTATATCCATCTGCCGCGCCCGTCATGACGCAGGATCTTTCTTCAAAGGCGGCGCTTATCCGGATGGTCTCAGCACCTTCAGATCCCCATATCTTTGCGTTCACCGCTATCGCTGCGCTGCAGTCGGCGAGGAGCCTGCAGAAAAGATATCTTTCTGCGTCGAACCGCAGTCTCACGCGCCTCTCAGTCACTTTTTCAAGAAGGCGGACAAGCTCGAGATCTGATGCTTTGCATTCCGCTGCTATAAGGCCCTGGCATGGCGCCGGTATCATTTCGCGGACTTCAAAGATCCGTTTTTCGAGCCCGGAAAGATCCGGCTCCAGCCTGTCAAGTCCTGCGCAGGCGAGGATTATCCCGTCGTATTCTCCGGCGCGGAGCTTTTCTATCCTTGTCGGGACGTTCCCCCGTATTGGCATCGCAAGGCATCCGGGGAAGTGATCTTGCGCGGCGAGCCGTCTCCTCGGGCTGCTCGTCCCGATCACCATGCCTTCAAAACTGTTTTCGTAAGGGCTGCAGTCCTGCTTGAGGCCTGTCTTCATGATGAGGCAGTCCCTCGGATCCGCTTCATCCGGCACGCCCGCGATCGTAAGACCGGAGGCGAGCGTGTACGGCAGGTCTTTTGCGCTGTGGACGGCTATGTCAGCTTTTCCGCAGAGCAGGGCATCCTCCACGCTCCTTACGAACAGCCCGTCTCCGCCGATCTCCTCAAGAGGGGACGTCTTGTCCCTGTCGCCCTTCGTACTGACGAAGAGGAATTCGCTCCTGACCCCTAGCCCGGCCAGTTTTTTCGCTACGATATCTGCCTGCGCTATAGCGAGGGCAGAGCTTCTTGTCGCTATGACTATCCTATCCATCTGATCTGTCTCCGTCAGGATCCGCGATACGCTTTCCTGCCATATACTTTTCTATGACCGATGCCGCGTCTGTTTCCGAGATGGTCCCTTCGACTGCGAGCAGCTCCGCGAGTATGTGTTTGTAAGCTGAGCTCCTCTTTTTGGGGTCCGAAATGAGCCCGGGCATGATATCCCGCAGCCCGCGCATCAGATCAAGGACATCTTCTATATCTTCCGGAAGAGCCTCTTCTATCTGCTTTCTCAGAAGAGAAGCAAAGGCAGGGCTGGCTCCCGATGTCGTTATTCCTATCACAAGGTCTCCCCGCTTTACCAGAGCAGGAAAAATGAACGTGCAGAGATCAGCATCGTCCGCGACGTTGACGGGGATGTTCCTTTGCCCGCACAACTTTGCGACGCGGCGGTCAAGTTCTCTGTCGCCTGCCGCGCATACGCATATATCCGCCTCGTCAAGATCGCTCTCCTCAAAGAGCTTTCTTTTGACGCGGACTCCTTCTATATCAGTCTCGGGCGCTATCACGCAGATGTTATCTGTGAACGCGCCAAGCCGCGAGACCTTTTCTTTCGCGACATCTCCGCCGCCTATGATGAGGAATCTTTTGTTCTCTATATCTGTAAAAAACGGGAAGTATGTCATCGGTCCACAGGCCTCCCCGTCCGTGTCACCTGGTTCATGTGAGGCCGCAGTTTGCCGGAAAGATATACAGCAAGAACGCAGAGCCCGAAGTCCGGGACGAACGTGCTGAAGCACCAGACGGCAAGAAGCTCCTTAAGACCGATCCCGACTCCTCCGTTCGTTATGACATAATTGAATACGATGTAGTAGTACACGAGCCCGCAGATGTAATAGCAGACCTCACCTGCGAAGGCGGCCGGGAGGGCAGATCTGAAAGATATATTCTCCTTCTTTTCTGTCAGTGCTCCTGTCACTGTCGCCGCAGCGAGGAAGCCGAGAAGGAAACCGAATGTCGGGCGTATGATATATCCGAGTCCGCCTCCGTGGGCGAACACCGGAAGGCCGACGAGCCCCAGCATCAAATAGACGATGACCGTCAGCGATCCCTTCCTTTTTCCCAGAAGGAGTCCTGCCATCAGTGAAAACAAAAACTGCAAAGAAAACGTCACGCTGAACGGGCCGATGGGGATCATTATCTTGATATATGCCCCGGCCACGATAAGCGACACGAAAAGTCCGCACTGGACAATATCAACAGCCGTCAGTTTCGGTTTACTAAGTGATTCCATATCATTCCCCACAAAAGGTGAAACAGCAACGTCTCCTTCTATGATAAATGATTATTTAGAAAACAAATGTTGCGCAGGTCACGTTTTTGAGAATCAAAGATCGCCGAGGACGCTTTGACCGGGGTGTATGACAAAATCGTTCCGGTCGAATTCGATCAGACCGTCGTCGCTCATGGCGTTTAGTTCGCGGGTGAGGGCGCTTCTGTTCGCGCCGATGTATTCCGCAAGATCCTTCCTGCCCATCGGAAGAGTAAAGGAGAAAGATCCATGTTCCTGCACTTGCAGCGAGAAGAAGGTGAGAAGTTTGTCACGAAGGGTCTTTCCCGATATGACCTCGACCTTCTGTATGAGCAGCCGGTTCTTTTCGGCAATGAGGCTGACCATGTTCTCGATGAGCCTGTGGTGGAACGGGCATGTCTTCCGGCATGTATGCATGACTCTCGAAAACGGCATGAAGAATACGCTCGTCCTCATCGCTGCCTGATATGTTATCGTTGACATGTTGTCTCCGCTGCATGCGAACGTCTCACCGAGCATTTCATCGTTTGAAAGGCGGGAGATGATGGTGCGCCTTCCCCATATGTCTTCTTTGATGATGTCGACGGAACCTTTAAGGATGATACCGATATTATCTACATGGTCTTTTTCGAAAATGAGATACTCTCCCTTTTCATATGTTTTCGTAAAGAATCCCAGACAATCGAACATTGTGACAAGGTCATCATCTTCGATTTTTTCGAACAGCGGGTTTTCCGCTATCTGCTTCAGCGTTTTGTTTGATATCGCCATTATGTGATCACTCCGTTGATTTCATTCGACACCGTTATTGAGACAAGCAACAAGTCCAAAAACTGCTCCTATGGTAGAAAGTATACTGTAATAGGAACATTCAGGCAAATAGAGTTGAAAGTTTGCAGGATGTTATTACGATA
>CAMNNG010000058.1 GCA_946545145.1 uncultured Bacillota bacterium | reverse complement strand
ATGCCGATCTCAGCATTGACGAGCTCGCCGATCCACTCCTTTGCCTCTTCAGAGAAGAAGCCCGTCTTGTAATATCCGATCGAGACCGTAAGGTCGCTCTTCACAGCCAGCTCAGCCTCTCCGGTGTCGCCGTTCATCCCGCTGTTGATGTCTACTGCGACGACGAACGCGCCGTCCGCGCCGGCTTCGTTGATCATCCTGATCGCTCCGGCTATGGGCTCTCTCGGGACTCCCGAAAAACCTGTCCCGAGCATGCAGTCGATGAAGGTATCGTACTCCGTCTCCGCACCCGGGATCGCTTCCTCGGCCGTGCGGAATTCATCTATCGTCATCATCCGCACATTCTTTGCGATGCATCTGTCATAGTAGTACTTTCCGTCTTCGGAGAACTTGTCGGACACTCTGACGACAGTGACGTCCAGTCCCTCATCCGTCATTATCTCCGCGAGAGCATATCCGTCTCCGCCGTTGTTTCCGCTTCCGCAGAAGATCGCCGTGCTGAGAGCGTCCTGATCCATGTCCTCTTCACCCGCGAAGACCGCATCGAACACGCCCTGCGCCGCCCTTCTCATCAGCTCCTTCGACGGGACGCCAAGCTCATCTATCGTATATCTGTCCGCCGCCCTCATTTCGGCGACGCTAATTATCTTTTCTTCCATTCTGATTATGTCCTTGCCGTTTTATTTGAAAATCGCATAGAAGATGTAAGCTTCATCGTACTGATCCAGCGCGCCATCCTCATTCATCACAGTATCGAGATCGGTTATCGTCATATCGCCTTCGCCCTTCTTCTCAAAGTGACCGTAGATGTATACCTTTTCGCCCTTTTTGATATCGATGCCGGTCGACGTTACCGTTCCGGATGAGTAAGCAGGATCTTCTATGTGTTTTTTCCACGGCGTATCGAACGTAACAGCCGATGTCGAAGTTCCGGAAGTGCTGATGCGTGATTCGCTTACACCGAACCAAAGCCCGATGAAACCATTCATCGCCTTGTTTTCTTCGGCAGACAGCCCGAACGCATCGATGTCGTCTTTCAGTTTGCCCTTCTCGTAGACTTCGTATCCGACCGTCAGATTCTTGACCGCTGTTCCTGCATCGTATTTCAGGACTGCAGATTCATTGGTCCCCATGACCGCCAGATCATACATGTCTTTCTGCGCCTCATCGGGCGTGTACTGCCCGATAGTCATCGCGCCGCTGTCCGATCCGCATCCTGCAAGCAGCATCGCCGCTGCCATCACCACCGCCATAGCGACTGCAGGAAGTATCGATTTCATCCTTTTCATATCCGTCCTCCTTATATCTAAATAACGCTCGCCGGGATCATATCCATTGCGACCGGCTTATAGAATGCTTCTTTCAGTTCTTCTCCGGAAAGTCCCATCCCGAGAAGCCACATCAGCTTCGTGACCACTGCCTCTGTCGTCATGTCGTGGGCCTGCAGAAGATCGTAGCGCTCCATCGCTTCGAAGCCGACCTCGTATGTCGCAAGGTCGCTTCCTTCCATCACGACCTGCGTCGCGACCACTACCGGTATGCCCTTCTTCGCCAGAGCCTCCAGCCCCTCAAGGAAATTCCTGTCCTTCGGGAAGGGCACTCCGCCGACTCCGTAAGTCTCCATCACGACCGCTTCGTAGCGCTCCGCGATGAACTCCAGGATGCCGGGATCCATCCCCGGTATCAGTTTGAGAAGGAACACCTTCGGCTTCATGTCCTCGTAGAATCTGACAGGTCCTTCCGGCATTGGCGGCACCGCGTACTTCAGCACCCTTCTTCCGTCTATAGCAGCGACCATCGGGTAGTTGATGCTCGAGAAAGCGCTGAAGCTCTTCGACTTGAACTTCCTCGCCCTCGTTCCCGCGATCGCCTGACCGGAAAAGACGATGTACACTCCGCTTACTCCGTCTTCACACGCGAAGCGTATGCTGTCAGCCAGGTTCTTCTTCGCGTCAGTGACCTCGTCCATCAGAGGCTTTTGCGAGCCCGTCATGACGATCGGCTTCGCGGAGTCCTGGATCATGTACGAAAGCGCCGCGGCCGTATAAGCCATCGTGTCCGTTCCGTGCGTGATCACGAATCCGTCGTAGTCATCGTATTTTTCTTTGATCGTACGGCAGATCTTAGTCCAGTGCTCCGGCTGCATGTTCGTGCTGTCGATCCTGAAAAGCTCCATGAAATCTATGTCGC
This sequence comes from uncultured Bacillota bacterium, assembly GCA_946545145.1. Classification (GTDB taxonomy): domain Bacteria; phylum Bacillota; class Clostridia; order Peptostreptococcales; family Anaerovoracaceae; genus UBA3738. The sequence goes on along the minus strand of CAMNNG010000058.1, from coordinate 5,492 downwards.
AGGGCCCGGCCAGCTCGCCGATGCTCTCGAGTATTTTTTCGGCTGAGACGGATGGCGCCAGACCGCTGCCGCTGTTCTCCGATGCTATCGTCCCGCCTGTCGTTATCAAAAGTAGATGTTTTCTCATGTCTGACCTCCGTCCATTATTATACTATATCTTTCAGTAAGCGGACAATTGTGATATATTCAGTTCATCAGAAGAAAAACGGATTCAAGGAGGCACCCATGGAATTCATACATGACAAAGAGCGCATTTACGCCAACAATGAAGAAGGTGAAATGATCTGCGAGATCACCTTCCCCGAAGTCGAGCCGGATCTTTACGACATCGACCACACTTTCGTCGACGACTCGCTCCGCGGCCAGGGCATCGCAGGCAAACTGATGGACATGGCAGTAGAACAGATCCGTGAGATGGGCGGAAACATCAGAGCCACCTGCTCCTACGCCGTCACATGGCTGGAGAAGCATCCTCAGGAAGACATGTCCGTCGAAGCGCCGAACGGCCTCTCCTGCAGGATCGACCGCTAAATTGCCGACCGGCAAAAGCGCCGCGCAAAAACGTCTGACAAAAATACTATACAGAAAACAAAAAACGATACTTTCCTATAAAACCGCCTATATGTCATAATGTAATCAAGATTTCTTATCCAACACTTACAATCGAATATAGGAGGTGGCGTTATGCATGAACTGACTGCACTGTTGCTTGACGATATGAAGCCGGCGCTCGGAGTCACAGAACCGGGGGCCATCGCTTTTGCTGTCGCGAAGGCGAAATCGTACACCAGCGGAGAACTCGTCAGAGTCAATGTCGCGATGAACAGCGGTATGTACAAGAACGCGTTCACATGCGGCATTCCCGGAAGCGAAAAATCCGGCTCCGTCTATTCAGCCGCATTCGGCTACGTTGCCGGCGATCCTAAAAAAGGACTCGAGTCGCTCGACGGCATGACCGCGGAAGAGAACGAACTCGGCAAGAAGCTTGTCGATGAAGGCAAGGTGACTACGACAATGAGCGGTATCACCAGCCGCATCTTCATCGAAGCGACCGTCGAGACAGAAAACGACACGGCAGTCGTTACGATCAGGGACAGTCACACGCACATCGTCTCCATCAAAGTCAACGGCGAAGTCGTATTCGAAGACGGCGCTCCGGCCGAAGCGGAAGAAATGAACCGCGGCGACATCGTCACGGGCTCGATCCGTCCGCTTATCGAAAACAAAAGCGAACTTCTGATCCACAGGTACACTCTGAAGCAGCTCATCGAATACGTGAACACGGTCGATATCGATGAGATCGGATTCATAGCCGAAGCGTTCCGGATGAACATGGATCTTCTCAGGGCGGGACTCGAAAGCGACAAAACGACGTTCTCGAAATATCTGCTCGATAAAAACGACGGCGACCTGTTCTCGAGAGACGAACTGACAACGGCTCATCTGCTCTGCGGAGGCGCGATCGAGGCGAGGGTCATCGGACTGGACAGACCTGCGATGAGCATAACAGGCTCGGGTGCCCACGGCATTATCGCTACGATGCCGCTTTACGCAGCATACAAAGTAAGCGGATGCTCCGAGAAAACGCTCCTTCGCGCGACAGCTCTCAGCTACCTGATCTGTACATACATCAAAGAATACTCCGGAAAACTGTCCGCCTTCTGCGGCTGCGCTATCGCTGCGGGAACGGGAATGGCATGCGCCCTCGCTTACATGAGGGGCGGCACTTTGGAAAATATCACCCGCGTCATCAATAACATGGCTGCCAGCATCACAGGGATGATCTGCGACGGCGGCAACCAGGGCTGCACGATGAAAGGCATCGCCGCAACAGATGCTGCCTTCAGGTCTGTAGACTTCGCGATGAACGATGTATATATCTACAGCGAACACAGCATCATCGGAAAAGATCCGGAAGAGACCATGAGGAACATCGGACTTATAGCCGTTCCGGGCATGGTCGGAACGGAAAAGACGATCGTCGAGATCTTCGAAGACAAACTCAGCTGATCAGCTAAAGGCGGGCCGTCAGCGCCGGCCTAAGCGAAGATAAAGATCGATATATTTTTCAGGGAAACGGCAGAACCACTTCAGCCGTTTCTTTTTGTTCGCCGAAAGCGTTGAGCCGGCTACTTCAGCGCCTCTGCCTCTGGCGTGATCGGCAAGCTTCCTATACAGTTCTCCGTCCTTCTCACCCTGCTTTGCCAGCTTCTTCATGTGATCGAGGCAGCGCGTGACCACCGATGCCCCCGAGGAAAAACGCGGAAGATCCGGCTCGTCCGCCATCATCTGCGCGATCTCTTCCCACACAAGGACCTCCGAGAAGCGCTTCCTGTTGAACCGGCCGTGCGCGACAGACTCTGGATAATAAATATAGCAGTAGAGTTCTTCGTTCAGATGGACCGTTCTCCTGACCTTCTTAAGAAGCTCTGCAAAGAACAGCGTATCTTCGCTCACGTCAAACTTCTCGCGGAAGCGGATATCTCCAAGTACTTCGCGCCTGTAGACCGCTCCCCACACCACGCGGTGCGACCAGCGCTTCGTGAAATCGTAATCATCTATCGTCTTCACCACCGGCTTCTTCTTTTTCGGGACCGGGATGCTCTTTATATTCGGATCTGCTGTGTCCTTCGCGACGCAGGTCACGATGTCGGCGCATTCGGAGTCCATCACTTCGCACAGCCGCTCCACGTAGTTCGCGCTTACAAGATCGTCCGCATCGGCGAACATGAACCGGCTTCCCGTCATCTTTTCAAGAGCGATGTTGCGCGCACGCGAAACGCCGCCGTTTTCCGTATGGACAGCGATGAACCTGCCGTCCTCCTCCGCGAACCGGTCACAGATCTGACCGCTACCGTCGGTCGATCCGTCGTCGATCATCAGCACTTCTATGTTCCTGTATGTCTGAGATCTGAGGCTCTCAAGGCAGCGGCCTAGATGCTTCCCGCAGTTATAGACAGGAACGATGACCGACACTTTCTCTTTCTCATAAGGCTCGATGCTGAGGATCAGATAGTTGCCTTTGTCGATCTCAGTCGAAACCGCAACTGACCTTCCGAGATGCTTCGCGGCGGTTATTGTCTGCCTCGCATCGTAGGCCATCCCGCCAAGAACGCGATCGCCCCTGAAGACTTTGTTTTCACACTCGATGAAAATGACGCACCTCGCGCCTTCGCCGAACTCTTCCGCCGCCTTCGCAAAGTCGACGTCGATCCTGAAGCCGGTGCCGTCGTAGTTATATCTGTACTTTTCGTAATCATCAAGGTTCAGCACCTGACCGGCCTCGCGTGTCAGCCGTTCATCCGGCGCAGAGCGTGCGTTAAGAGCGAGCTTTCTGCCCGAGACCTGATCCATCAGGTAAGCGGATACCTTCTGCTCCTTGGGATCCGTAACGCTGATACGTCTGATATATATGTGGCCGTCAAGGCTCAGAACTCCATCTTCATATGAAGCCTTATCTATCCAGCATGAAGGACGCAGATTAAAACAGTCCTCATTCTCGATGCTCCTTCCGGGGATAGTGAAGAATTCTTCTCTTACCTTCAGATGCAGCCCGCCTGCCGCGCTGCCGGCACCCGCCGCTTCCACAGCGCCCTCTTCATCAAAAGACGGCAGTACAGGAAGGCCGCTGTAAGCAGCCATTCTGTATCTCATTAGATGACACGCCTTCTCAGCATCCCTGTCGAGTATATATCTGAACATCTGCCTGATGAAGACCGGACTCTGAGACAGCGCTTCCTCGCTGATATATTTCTCCGCGAAGCGAGCCATAGCCTCGACACGCTCTTTTGCTGTTTCTTCATCGAACTTGTCCAGAGTCTCGACGAAAGCATTGAAGTCGATCCGGGCATGCTTTTTCTCTATAGCCAGCCTGACCTCCGGCTCTTTGATCCGGCTCTCTGCGATCTGCATCAGCTGTTCCATCATCTCGATCTTGTCATAGAGACTCTTGTCATCCCTGAGCTGAGTGATCGAAAGGTTCTTTCCTGTCCTGATCCTCCACAGGAACCCGGTCTCATAGACCACCGAGACACCGTTTGCCAGATAGTGCATCAATGTGATCACAGGCATATCCTCATAGCGCTTGCCGACAGGAAATGAAAAGCCGTTCTCTTCGTAAAAGCTCCTTTTGATCAGTTTGTTCCAGGTGATCGAATCATAGACCAGCTGCGGATGCTTCGTTATATGCGTCAGATTCTCTTTAAGCCCATGGAACGCATATCTATGCAGCCCTGAGTCCGTCACCTGGGTGCCGCGTATCCTGGCGACATCGCAGATCGTAAGATCCGTTCCGTTGCGTCTTGCGGCCGCAAGCATCTTTTCGAATATCCCGTCGCAGACCACGTCATCCGAATCGGGGAATATGAGGTAATCGCCCTTCGCCATTGCGGCTCCTCTGTTCTTCACCACAGAGATCCCTCCATTCTCCTGATGGTAGTAGGAGAATTTCTCATTCTTTTCGGCGTAAGCGCGCGCAATACTGCCGCTCTCATCGGTTGAGCCGTCATCGATGAGAAGGACTTCCGCGTCGATATTCCTCACATTGCGTGCGACGGAGTCGAGGCTGGTCTTCAAATATTCTTCGACATTGTATATCGGTATTATCACACTTATATCCATGGACACATTATACTGATTATCCGCTGGATGTTCCATGACAAATTTACTAATCACCGGACACTTAGGCTATGCGGCATCGTCAACTCTTCCCGGGCCAGCCGATTTTCCGGGGGCAAAGCCCTTTTTCGCTTCGAAGTGTTATAATGTAAATGTAATTATTTGTATTTTGAGGAGGTGCATTTCTATGAACAAATACGCAGCAGAATTTATCGGAACCTGTGTGCTTACTACTCTTGGCTGCGGCACGGCGATGCTCGTCGGATGCGACGCGGCCTCGGGAAGCGGCTACCTTCTGACCGCCCTCGCCTTCGGTCTTTCGATCGTGGCGATGGCTTACTCGATCGGAAACATTTCGGGATGCCACATCAACCCGGCGGTCTCCCTCGGAGTCCTGCTCTCGGGCGGCATGAGCGGAAAAGACTTCGTCGGCTACGTCATCAGCCAGGTGCTCGGAGCATGCTTCGGCGCCGCTCTTCTCGCAGCGATATTCGGAGCGGGCGGAGTCACTGACATGACAGGCGGCTTCGGCTCGAACGGCCTCGCGGGAGTCGGCGGAAGCGCCATGGCAGGATGCCTTGTTGAGATCGTACTGACATTCATCTTCGTCACGACGATACTCGGCGTCACATCCTCGAAGTTCGCCCACGGATCGTTCGGCGGCCTGGTCATCGGCCTGACGCTGACGTTCGTGCACATCTTCGGCATCGGTCTGACCGGAACATCCGTCAACCCGGCAAGGAGCATCGGACCTGCCATCGCGGCGGCAATGAACGGAAACACTGATCCGATCTCGTGCCTCTGGGTATTCATCGTCGCACCGCTGATCGGAGCGGCCCTCGCGGCGGTTTGCTACAAAGCTCTTGAAAAGAATG
>CAMNNG010000057.1 GCA_946545145.1 uncultured Bacillota bacterium | reverse complement strand
GTAGGTCCTGCTAAGGCAGCTAACGCCGGCGGCGTTGCTTGCTCCTGCATCGAGATGGGACAGAATGCTGGTCACACAGTATTCCAGCACGAAGATGTTTACGAACAGCTTCACCAGATCATGAGAAACATCTACAACGCTTGCGCTAACGCTGGTGAGAAGTACTACAACAACAAGAACGCTCTTGTTCAGGGTGCTAACATCGCTGGATTCGAAAGAGTTGCAGATGCTATGATGCAGCAGGGTCTTGTATAGGCTGACAAAGCTTGATCAAAAGACATCGATCGTTTTGAACTAAGTTCAAAAAAACAAAGGAGCACTTCGGTGCTCCTTTTTCATTGTTTTTTTGTGTAAGCGGGTCCGCCTGCTTACTGCATGCTGACGGCCTCGTCCGTCTTGAAGAGATAGAGATAGCTTTCCTTCACCTTCCTGCCCGTCGCTTTCTCCAGGGCCTCGGTGTAGAGGGCGATCTGCTCTTCGTAGAGCTCTCTGATTCCTTCCGTCCTGCTGTTCGTCTTGTAGTCGACCAGAACGAGGTTTCCGTCCTCATCTTCGAACCAGCAGTCTATTATTCCCTGGACCAGGACCTCTTCATCAGTGCCGTCCAGGATATGCTTTATAGTGAAATGCTTTTCCTTGTAGAGTCTGCCTTCCCTCGCAGCATTGGCAGCGCGCTTTCCGATCTCTGAATCGAAGAAGGCTGCGATCTTGCCAAGGCTGACTGCGGCTGCCTCTTCCGGAAGGAGAAGTCCCCTCTCCTTCATCCAGAGGACCTTCTCTTCGACCAGCTTCTCCCTGGCGTCCGAGCCGTCACAGCTTCCCGGGGCAGCTTCCGCCGCGGCGAAGTCTATATGCTCCATCACGGCATGCATCACTGTGCCGTAGTGCTTTCCTGTGATGCCTCCTGCCGCTTCCTCTTCAGCGCCCTCTCCTTCTACGAACGACGGCACCTTGAGCACGCGCCCGGCCTTCCTGTATCCGAGGTCATAAGCATCCTGCACGTCATACGTTTCGACGGCCGAGCCTGCTTCGCGCTTCTTTTTGCTCTCGCTGTTGAGTTCGCTTACTGAGTACTTCGACTTCTTTTCCAGGCTTGCCATGAACGGATACCTGAACGAGAGCCTCCTCTCGATTTCTCCCTTGAGCTTGGGATCGCGGTCTTCGGATGCACCGCTGAAGAGTTCGTCTATCAGCTTCTTTCTTTCCCTTTCCGCGTCTTCGTCTATCTTCGGCGCCGTAAGGTCTTCCGCCTTGTGCACGATCCTTTCGATAGTCCTGCCAGCGGAAGAACTGAGGAGCATGTCGAGGTAGGTCCCCGTCTGGACGATGCCGCTTCCAAGCTTCTTTTCTTCTGCTTCCCAGTCGCTCACTGTACCGATGAGGACGAGCCTGTCCTTCGGCCTGGTGCACGCTACGTAGAGGACCCTTATCGCTTCCTCGAGTTCGTCCTGGGCCTTGCGCCTCTTGACGAGCTCCATGGCGAGGGTGTTCTTTCTGTACTTCTTTTCCTTATCTATGAGGGGCATCGCGTAGCCGACGTCCTTGTGCATGATGCCGCACCTCGACGAGCCGCCCCTGCCGCCGCCCGGCCTGTCGCCCGTGCCCGCGACAACGACCATCGGGAACTCGAGTCCCTTGCTCTTGTGTATCGTCATTATCCTGACGATGTTTTCGTTTTCGTTCTTCAGGCTCTTCTGCTTCGCTCCGAGCTCCCTCTCATCGATCTGCTCGACGAAACCGATGAACTCCCTCACCGTCCCGTCGCTTCTCGATGCGAAGTCGGTCGCTTTGCCGACGAGCGACCTGAGGTTGGCCATCCTCTGCGCTCCCGCAGGAAGGCTTCCCGCGAAGGCGTAGTAGCCGCTCTCGTCAGTAAGCCGCCAGATGAACTCGTCAACCGGCGTATACGAAGCGAGCTCAGCCCATCTGTCCAGTTTTGCTGTGAAGGCATCTATCTTTGCCGTGAGCTCACTGTCCGCTTCACCTGAGCCAGGATAGCCGAAGAAGGCCTCGCTGAAAAGGCCGTCCGGCGCGCTAAGCCTGATCTCGATCAGATCCTCGTTCGTAAAGTCGAAGAGCCCCGATCTCAGGACCGAGAGAAGCGGGATGTCGCGGTATCTGTTGTCGATCACCTTCAGCATGTCGATGACGGTCCTGATCTCGACCGTCTCGTAGTATCCCGAGTTGTCGTCAACGTAAGCGTCTATGCCCCTCTCCATGAGGGCTTCGTAATACTTTTCAGCCTTGTTCTTAGCGGCTCTGAGCAGGATGACTATGTCCCTCTTTTCGAGAGTTCTTTCAACTCCTGCCTGAGTATCGAATATCGGTTTTCCGATGCTCTGCGCTATTATGTCTGCAGCCAGGCCGGCTTCTATCTCCGTCCTCTGCTTTTGGACTCTTTCGTCCTCTTCGTCCTGACCCGTGCCTTCTTCTTCAGGATCGGACGGCTTCATGTCTATTATATGCAGCTCCGTAGGATAGCTGATCTCGCCGTCGTACGGATCGCCCTTCACCAGAGCGGCGTCTTCGTCATAGCCGTCCATCAGTCCCTCAAATACTTCATTGACGCTGTCGATGATCTCCGCCTTGCTGCGATAGTTGGCATTGAGGTCGATCTTAGTGCTGTTCACATCTTCCGCAGACGAGTAGACCTCGCTCCTTTTCTTGAAGATATCAGGCTCGGCGTGTCTGAAGCCGTAGATGCTCTGCTTGATGTCTCCTACCATGAAGAGATTGTCGTCGCGCTTTATCTTTGATATGAGGGCTTCCTGCAGATAGTTGCTGTCCTGATATTCATCGATGAAGATGTACCTGAACCTGTCTCTGTACTCGGCCGCTACATCCTCGTTTTCAAGTATCTCAAGAGCGTAGTGGCTCGAATCGTCGAAGTCCATCACTCCTTTGTCCATCTTCTTCTGTCTGTAAACTTCCTCATATCTTTCAAGGATCGTGAGCAGCACCTTCTGATAAGGCAGCGTCCGCCTTACCTCGTCCACCCTTTCGCCCAGGTCGCCCAGTTCGCCGGCAAGACCCTTGATGATTTTCTTGGCGCCGTCCCTCAGGCTTTTGACGTTCGCGAAGGTGCCGTCCTCCTCGGCGCGGGCCTTTTCGTCCTTCGAGTATCTGAGAGTTCCAAAAGCATCTTTATGTCCGCTTATCCCGTTAATTATCGAATCTTCCTCGGAAGCGAGAACTCCTCTCACATAGTCAGCCTCCCCACTTAGGAGCGCTGCCTGATTTTCGTATCCGCCCTCCTCCAGCGTCTTTGCAGCGGAGTCCAGCATCGCAAGAGCCTCTCTGAGATCGATCTTTGCAAGCTCCATAGCGGTGCGCTTCAGCTCTGCGGGGTCGCGCTCTATACAGTCCGCGAGCCACGAGATGCCCTCGGGCATCTTCCTCAGCTGGTCGTAGATCGATATCAGATCTTCCTTCATAGTGGAGTCGCTGCTTGCCTGCTGGTAAGCATCCATGAAACCCATCACGTCAGGATCGTCCTCTTCATATATCTCTTCGAATGTCTGGTCCATGGCTTCGGCCTTGAGAATGCTGCTCTCATGTTCGTCAGCCATGCGAAGGCCCGGATCGACGTCGACGATGTAGAAGTATTTGCTTACTACATCCTTCGCGAAGCTGTCATACGTGCTGATCTGAGCGCGCCCTATATTTTCGATCTGGCGCCTCAGGGCGTCAGCCTTCTCCGGATCTTCCTGGGCAGCCTTGTTCATCGCCCTGATGATCTTCTCTTTCATCTCGGAGGCGGCTGCGCGCGTGAAGGTCACGACGAGAAGCTCCGTCACATCGACGCCTTTATCTATGATCAGGTTCTTGATCTTCTCTACGAGCACGGCGGTCTTTCCGCTTCCCGCGGCCGCCGAGACGAGCATGTTTTTGTCATCCGTATCAAGGACCTGTTGTTGTCTTTCATTCCATTTCATCATGTTTCCTCTCTTTTGCAGAATCAATTATATCATGCGTGTGTTATAATAGCATCGTCAAGATCGAAACATTCAAGAGGTACAAGTATGAAAGAATTCAAAAGACCAACGATGCTGATGATACTCGACGGATTCGGCATCGCACCCGACGGTCCGGGCAACGCTGTTTCCCAGGCCGCAAAACCAAACATCGACAGCATTTTCAAGACATATCCCGGAACGACGCTTGCCGCCTGCGGGCTCGACGTGGGGCTTCCCGAAGGACAGATGGGAAACTCCGAGGTCGGCCACCTCAACATCGGCGCAGGACGCATCGTCTACCAGGAACTGACGCGCATCACGAAGGAGATCGAAGAAGGCGCTTTCTTTGAGAACGAGGCGCTGAACGCGGCGATGGACCACGTCATAAAGAACGGCTCGGCCCTCCATATACACGGCCTCGTCAGCGACGGCGGAGTCCACTCGCACCTCACTCACCTCTTCGCCCTTCTGGACATGGCGAAGAAAAAAGGCGTTGAGACCGTATACGTCCACTGCTTCCTCGACGGAAGAGACGTCCCGCCCAGATGCGCAAAGATATATCTCGATCAGCTCGAAGAGCACATGGAAGAGATCGGTCTCGGAAAGATCGGCGTTATATCCGGAAGATACTACGCGATGGACAGAGACAAGAGATGGGAGCGCGTACAGAAGGCTTATGACGCCATGACCATAGCTGACTGCCCCGCCGCTGAGAGCGCGGACGCGGCAGTAGATGCTTCCTACGAAGCTGACACCGACGACGAGTTCCTCGTTCCGGTATCCCTCGGAAAAGAGCGCGTCGTAGGAGACCATGACGCGATGATCATGTTCAACTTCCGTCCCGACAGAGCAAGGCAGATCACGAGGGCCTTCGTCGACGATGATTTCGACGGCTTTGAAAGAACGAAGAGGCCGGAGGATCTCTGCTACGTCTGCATGACGCAGTACGACGCTGAGATGCCGAACGTTCTGGTCGCTTACCCGCCAGAGCATCACGACAACACGCTCGGAGAGTATGTATCGAACCTCGGCCTCACACAGCTCAGGATAGCTGAGACCGAAAAGTACGCCCACGTAACGTTCTTCTTCAACGGCGGAGTCGAGGCTCCGAACAAGGCGGAAGACCGCATCCTCGTCCCCTCGCCGAAGGTCGCGACCTACGATCTTCAGCCGGAGATGAGCGCGTATGAAGTCACGGACAAGGTCGTAGAAGCGATCGACTCTGAGAAGTACGATATGATCATCCTGAACTTCGCCAACGCCGACATGGTAGGCCACACCGGCGTGATGCAGGCTGCGATAGACGCTGTCCAGGCACTTGACGTATGCGTCGAGAAGATCAGGCAGAAGATCCTCGAAAAAGGCGGCCAGATCTTCCTGACAGCGGACCACGGAAACGCGGACGAGATGCTGGATGCAGAAGGAAACGTCGTGACGAGCCACTCGCTCAATCCGGTGCCCTTCTACCATATCGCGGAAGAGCCCTGCGCTCTCGAGGACGGCGGCAAACTCGCCGACATCGCTCCGACGATGCTCGACGCGATGGGCATAGATATCCCTGCTGAGATGACCGGAAGGAGTCTTCTTAAGAAATGAATTCGAAGAAAATAATGATGCTGATCACAGCTCTTTCGCTCGTGATCGTTCTCGTGGTCGTCATGATAGTCCACAGCGGCAAGAAAGACGAACCCGCCAGCATCCCGATAGCAAAAGATTCCATAGCCATAGGCGACTGGTCGACCGACATCCCCGGCGCCGCTGACGCCGAAGAAGCGAATACTGAAGGCGAAACCTCCGCCGAAAAGACGATGAAAGAGGTCTCCCTCACCCTCGCTGAAGACGGCGATGCGACAGGCACCTTTGGAAAGTACGACTTCGAAGGATCCTGGGAACCGGTCTCAAAGTATGAAGTGCGCCTCATCAACAGCAGAGGCGAATCGGTATACCGCGCCGTCATCGAGCCTTCGGATGAGGAAACTGAAGGACCGTCCATGGACCTTGCCGCAAAGGACGTCACCGACTCCATGACGTGGAAGCTTTACAAGAAATAACTGCGGATCACAAAACCTCTGCCGCACCGGATAGTTTCCGGACATGCCAGGCAGAGGTTTTTTATTGTCTGTTTCACGGAGCCTTCCGCTTATTTGTATCTGAGAGCGACGGCTTCGGCTATCCTGATTCCGTCCACGGCCGACGACATGATGCCGCCTGCGTGGCCCGCGCCCTCTCCTGCGGGATATACTCCTTCTATATTCGCCATATACCGCTCGTCTCTATGGAATCTCACGGGAGATGAACTCCTCGTTTCAACGGCGTACATCCTAGCCCTTGGATCGTCGAAGCCCTTCAGCTTCCTTCCGAGATGAGGCATCGCCTTTCTGATCGAGCCGGAGCAGAAGTCCGGAAGACAGGCCTCAACGTCAGATCCGTCAAACTCTCCCCATCTTGCTGTCGGCAGGCTGTAGCCTCCGCTTACTCTATATGCAGTCTCCTCGAATCTCTTCTGGAAATCGACGCCCGAGAGCACGCTTCCCGGCCCCGCGATGACCGATGACGCCGCGCCCTCTCCATAGGCATAAGCATCAAAATCATCCGGCCTGACATCGACCAGAAGGCCGCTGTTTGCGAACTTTCCGTCGCGCGCGTGATAGCTCATCCCGTTGGTCACGACCTCGCCTTCGCCGGAGGAAGCGAGTATGACCTCTCCGCCCGGGCACATGCAGAACGTGTAGACTCCGCGTCCGTCCGGGATGTGATATGAGAGTTTGTACTCGGCCGGTCCAAGGATGCGGGCGAGATCAGGATCCCCCCACTGCGCCCTGTCGATCACGCTCTGAGGGTGCTCTATCCTGACTCCGATCGAGAACGGTTTTCTCGACATCTCTATGCCCTTTTTCTCAAGCATCGCGAAGGTGTCCCTTGCGCTGTGCCCCATCGCGAGGATGAGATCGTCCGTGTAGATCTCCGAGCCGTCCGACAGGATCACGCTTTTGATCCGTTTCCGGCCGTAATGATCCGAACTGCATCCGCCTGTCACAGTAGTTATATCATCGAGGCGGCAGCCGAACCTGACCTCGCCTCCGAGCCTTTCGACTTCATGCCTGAGGGCCGTCACCACGGGACGGAGCCTGTCCGTTCCTATGTGCGGCCTCTGTTTGTAAAGGATCTCCTCGTCAGCTCCAAAGCGCACGAACTCCTCGAGCACCTTCCTGATCCTGACGTCCTTGATGCCCGTCGTCAGCTTGCCGTCTGAGAAAGTCCCAGCGCCGCCTTCACCGAACTGCACGTTCGACTCGGGATCGGGCGCTCCGCCCTTCCTCGTCCTTTCGACGTCCTCTATCCTTCCCGCGAGCGGCTTTCCGCGCTCGATCACTATCGGCGCCAGGCCCATCTGCGCCATGATGAGGGCGCAGAACATCCCGCAGGGGCCGAAGCCGACGATCACCGGGCGTTTCTCCGGCATCCCGCCTTCTACATATCTGTAGGTGAGATCCGGCGCCTCCGCAAGGTCCAGCGGCACGTTCGAATCGAAGTCCACCGTATACACGCGCTTTATATTGTTCTTGTCGCGCGCGTCGATCGACTCCCTCGCTATCGTGATATTCTTAAGAACAAGATCCCGCCTGTTCAGCTTCCGTCTGATCAGGTCGGGGATCATCCTCTTGTCTTTTCCTATTTTCAGTTTTATCTGATGTATCCTGTACAAATCCTCTCCTCCGTCACGCCTTTGCGGCGCCCTCGCCTGCCGTGATCCCCGTAAGCCACGCGTTATACAGATTGTAGCCTCCGCACGGTCCGTCATAGTCCGTTATCTCGCCGGCGAAGTACAGACCCGGCGCCAGCTTCGACTCCATCGTCTCCTCATCGATCTCAGCGGCGCTGATCCCGCCTTTGGTGACCTGGGCCATCTTCCATCCGCGCATCCCGCC
>CAMNNG010000056.1 GCA_946545145.1 uncultured Bacillota bacterium | reverse complement strand
GCTGACCCGCATGACCTGACCGGCCTGATTGGGTGTTTTGGCGAAAAAAAGAAGGATATTCACAAAACGCTTTACCGCGTTAAAGCAAATTTGGGGTGTAAGCGGCTATTCTTTGGTAAATCAGCCGGTCCCGGCCGTTTTTCGCCTGGATTTTCGTCTCAGGAAGAGAGAAAAGGAAATAACTGGCAATTTTTTCGGAATATCGCTTAAAAAAATCAAAAAACACCCAAAATCTCGCAGAGCGGCCCGGATCTGCCATGAAGAAGCCCGACACCACGGATCTGTCATGAAGCCCGACACCACAGATCCAGCCGCAAAAAACAAAGAGACCCCTTCCGGGATCTCTTTGCCTTGAACAGTTGGTTGTTCTTGATATTGCTTAAATTCCCTTATCTTGCTTTGTATGCTTCGATGCCGAGTCTCAGGAGCTCCATAGCTCTTCTGATGTCGTCCTGGCAGAGGACGTAAGCGATACGGATCTCGTTGATGCCCTTTCCTTCTGTTGCGTAGAAGCCTGCAGCCGGTGTGAACATCATGGACTCGCCGTTGTCTTCAAACTCTTCGAGCATGAAGATGAGAAGGTCTTCAGCGCTCTCTACCGGCAGTTTGATCGTCATGTAGAAAGCTCCGCCCGGTTTCTGGCAAACTACGCCGGGGATCTTCATCAGCTCTTCGTAAGCAACGTTTCTTCTTGCTTCGTACTCGTCTCTTACGCTCTCGATGTAGGATGCCGGAAGTTTGTAGAGCTCTGTTGCGCCGATCATCTCAAGTGTCGGAACACAGAGTCTTCCCATAGCGATCTTCATAACAGCTGCCTGGAACTCTTCGTTTCTGGAAACGAGGAGACCTACACGGCCGCCGCATGTGGAGTATCTCTTCGAGATGGAGTCTACGATGAGGACTCTGTCCTTGATCTCGTCGATCATCGAGAAGGATGTCGGCTTTACTCCGTCGAATACGAACTCTCTGTATACTTCGTCAGCGATGATCCACAGATCATGCTTCTTTGCGAACTCGCCTACGAGTCTCATCTCGTCGAGAGTCAGGACTCTTCCTGTCGGGTTTCCCGGAGTGATGCAGACGATAGCCTTTGTGTTCGGTGTCAGAGCTGCTTCGAGCTGCTCTTCTGTTGCCCACTGATATCCGTTGTCCGGGCTTGTCTGAACAGGAACTACGCTGCCGCCGGACATTGTTACGAATGTGTGATAGTTTGTGTAGTACGGTTCCGGGATCAGAACATCGTCGCCTTCGTTGATGATCGTGCAGAATGCCATGCTCAGAGCTTCGGATCCTCCGTTCGTGATGAGGATGTCGTTTCTTTTGAGCTCAACATCATATCTCTTGAAATAGTCGATTACTGCATCCTGAAGGTTCTTGTCGCCGCCCGACTCAGCATATCCGATAGTCGGAGCATCATACTTCTTGATGGCGTCAAGATAGCAATCCGGTGTTTCGATGTCCGGGTTTCCTATATTAAGATGATAGATCTTCTTTCCTGCATCTTCTGCCGCGATAGCGATCGGATTGAACTTTCTGATCGGTGAACCCTGCATCTTCTGTACTCTGTCTGATAACTGCATTTTTTTCCTCCTTTGAAACAACGCGCCCTTTTCCTCCATCATCGTCTTTCAACATGATGGCTTCATTATCTCAATGACCCTTTTTTCCGGTCCGATGGCCATTCCCGGTCCTGCCGCTTCGCCTCCACGTGAGCTAAAAAAGAAAAACGAGCCCCGCGAAACAGCATTGCTGTTTTACGAAACTCTGTTCTTTTTGCCTGAGAGTGCTACTCCTTCGGCGGCCGCAAAAGCGGCTCTCTCCAGAGACCCCTCCGTACGCACGTCCTTTTACCTGAGAGATTTGCCCCTTCGGTACCGGTCGATTTCTGATGTAAGATTGCAGTCCATCGGATTCTCCGTGCGTCATCACCGGGATATTGTTTTGTTCGGGATAGATTTTACCGCTCGTTACTCTGATTGTCAACATTAAACGGTATGATTTCACATGCAAAAAACAATTTTTACATTTATGAGGACATTTTGCCCATAATGAGATATAATTCATTTCTATAATTGATTATAAACTCATTAAAAACGCAACATCCAAGGGAGGACATCAATGAAAACGATCACACTTGGTCTTCTGGGTTTCGGTACCGTCGGCGGCGGTGCTTACGAAGCGCTGAGGATGACAGAAGAACAGTTCACGAAAAAGCTCGGAGTAAAGCTCAAGGTCAAGAAGATCCTTGTCAACACTCTGAAGAAAAAGCGCAGAGATGATATAGATCCTTCCGTCTTTACCACCAATGCCAAAGATATCATCGCTGATCCCGATATCGACATAGTGGCCGAGGCGATGGGAGGTATCGAACCGGCGACCGCTTACATGCTCGAAGCCATGCGCTACGGCAAGCATGTCGTCACAGCCAACAAGGCTGCAGTCGCCCACAACTTCGAGATCCTGACAAAGACGGCTGAAAGATACGGCGTCCTCTTCAGGATGGAAGCATGCGTCGCAGGCGGAATCCCTATCCTCAACGCGATCACACAGGTCCTCCAGGCCAACAAGTTCGAAGAAGTCCTCGGCATCCTCAACGGAACGACCAACTACATCCTCACACAGATGACGAAGTACGGTCTTCCGTATGAAGAAGTTCTGAAGGACGCTCAGGAAAAGGGCTTCGCTGAGGCTGACCCGACGGACGATGTAGAAGGAATCGACGTCGCCAACAAGCTTTCGATTCTTATGGCTCTCTCGTTCGGAAAATACGTACATCCGACTGAGATCCCCAGAGAAGGCATCACGGGCGTCACTATGGAAGACATAGAAAAAGCAAAGGCCGAAGGCAAAACGATCAAGCTGATCGCTTCGGCAGTTGACAACAACGGCGAATTAGAATACAGTGTAAAACCGGTGGCGCTGCCGAACGACCACCCGCTTGCCGCTGTCAGCAATGAATACAACGCGGTATTCCTCAAGGGCAATGCCGTAGGCGAGCTGATGTTCCAGGGCAAGGGCGCAGGAGCGCTTCCGACAGGCAGCGCGTTCGGCGGAGATATACTCAATATTATGGCTTTGAGCGGAGGAAAAATGTTATGAGTTTGATGCAGCAGTGGCAGGAGCTGACCGACAATCAGACAGAGGCAACTATCGATGCATTCTGGAAAGAATACTGTGATGCGGAGATCAAGATCTATTCCGATATCATTTCCCGTGCGGAAAGAAACGGCGAAGATGTCACAGGATCGCTGAAAGGCAATTTCGGCGAGCTCGTTGAACAGTTCGGTGTAGACCCCGTTATCTTCATGGGCTTCATCGACGGCGTGCACACTTCACTCGTTGAAGGAACTGGCATCGTCGCAGGAAAGAGCGACATCGATCTTGAGAGCATCGATGAGAGCAGCGATATCGACCTTACCATCGATATGAAAAAGCTGTACTTCAATATGCTGAAGGCGGATGCAAAGCATCTGTACGGCATCGAAGGATGGCTCGATCTCCTTACGGAAGACGAGCTGAAGCAGATCGTCAAGGACTTCAGAAAGTCCGGTACTGTCGTCAAGGGCAAGAAGATCGGAAGAAACGATCCGTGTCCGTGCGGCAGCGGCAAAAAGTACAAGCACTGCTGCGGAAAGAACGCTTAGGAGTAAGCGTGCAGTAAGCGAATACTCACAAAACAACGCAAATAAATAACAGCGATCGCCATACGGCGGTCGCTGTTTTGTTATCGGCTTTTGTAAGCAGCCTGCTTACTTTACTCCCCTCTTCATGCAGTCGGCGCTTACAACGCATCTTTCGCACTCGGGCTTTCTCGCATGGCAGCAGCGCCTCCCGTGGAAAATGATGGAGTGATGCGCCTCCGTCCACCTGTCACCTGGAAGTGTTTTCTTCAGCTGCTCCTCTGTCTTTTCGACGTTGTCCGCCTTCGCGAGGCCAAGGCGGTTCGAGACTCTGAATACGTGGGTGTCCACGGCTATCCTCTGGTGGCCGAATCCTTCAGCCATCACGACGTTCGCCGTCTTTCTTCCGACTCCCGGAAGCTTCACCAGAAGATCGTCGTCTTCAGGCACCTCTCCCCCGTACTTTTCGACCAGAGCCTTAGCCTGCTCCACGATCCTCGCGGACTTCGTCTTGTAGAGACCTATGGTCCTTATGATATCTTCGATATCCTTCGGGTCTGCTTCGGCCATAGCCTTCGCGTCCGGGTATTTCGCGAAGAGCTCGGGCGTCACTTTGTTGACGCTCACATCGGTGGTCTGCGCCGAAAGAGTGACCGCGACCAGCAGGCTGTATACGCTGACGTAGTCGAGGGCGCACTGCGCTTCGGGATATTCTTTTCTGAGAGCGTCGAGTATCCTGACCGCTCTTTCCTTTTTATCTTTCACTGTTTCTCTTGCCATGAACATATATTAACAGATTCCAGGCCGGATATCTATTTTCTTTGTATGATGGTGTTTTTCTCAGCTGACCTTCTTGCGAACAAAGACCGATTGTTGTATTATTTTAAAGGTTAAGTTTGCTACGCGGGCTTAACCCTCTATATGAAATTATTGCAGTTGTATTTGGGAGAAGAAAATGAGCAAAGAACGCAGGATCATTCAGGTGGATGAGCGTGTGCCTCTTGGTAAGGGCATCCCGCTTAGTATCCAGCACACATTCGCTATGTTCAGTGCTTCCGTACTCGTACCGTGGCTCTTCGGTATCAACCCCGCCATCGTACTTCTTATGAACGGTATCGGAACACTGATTTTTATTTTTATAACAAAAGGCAGATCGCCGGCTTACCTCGGTTCAAGTTTCGCCTTCCTGTCGCCGACATTCCTTCTGCTCAGCAAAGAGCAGTTCGGATATCAGTACGCCCTGGGCGGCTTCGTCGTGACCGGTCTTATATTCATAGCCGTCGCGATACTGATCAAGTTCGTCGGCACGGACTGGATCGACATACTGATCCCGCCCGCAGCCATGGGCCCGATCGTAGCTCTGATCGGTCTTGAGCTCGCCGGTTCCGCAGCCAGCAACGGCGGCATCCTTCCGGATGAGAAAGGCAGCTTCGCCAATATCGATCCGAAGGTAGTTCTGGTATTCCTCATCACACTGCTGCTTGCAGTATTCGGTCAGGTCCTCTTCAGAGGATTCGCCGCGGCGATAGCCATCCTCATCGCGATCATCGCAGGATACTGCGTATCGCTGGCATTCGGTCTTGTCGACTTCAGCGGCGTTTCCGACGCAAGCATATTCGCGGTACCGAACTTCATGTTCCCGAAATTCAGCCTTCAGGCAATATTGATAATAATTCCGGCATCACTCGTCGTCATCTCGGAGCACATCGGCCACCAGGTCGTAACAAGCGAGATCGTAGGCCGCGACCTTCTCAAAGATCCGGGCCTTCACAGATCCCTCATCTCCGACGGTATCTCGACGACGCTGTCCGGTCTTTGCGGATCCGTTCCGACAACGACATACGGCGAGAACATCGGCGTTATGGCCGTAACGAGAGTCTACAGCGTTTGGGTCATCGGCGGAGCAGCCTGCTTCTCGATCCTGCTCGCATGGTTCGGTAAGGCCTCGGCTCTCATCCAGTCGATACCGGCTCCGGTCATGGGCGGAGTAAGCTTCCTCCTCTACGGAATGATCGCTGCATCCGGTCTGAGACTCCTCGTTGATGGAAGAGTCAACTACGCAAAGGCAAGGAACCTTGCAATGTCGTCGGTAGTATTCGTAACAGGCCTCTCGGGCGCTGCCATCAAGATCGGAGAAGTACAGCTGACAGGTATGTGCCTTGCTACTCTCGTAGGCATAGCGATGGGCATCTGCTTCTACATCATCGACAAGTTCCATATCGCGAACGATGAAGACGAACCAGATACGATAGACTGATCGAAACAAACAACTGACTGGTCCATTACATATTGTAATGTGCATTATTGCAAAAAGAGGACCTGCGGATATCCGCGGGTCCTCTTTCTTTTCCTTCATTTTTCAATCGCTTTAGCGTCTGATTCCGGCTCTTTTGCGCCCCTAGCAGACCGGACACAGGCAGTCCAGGCATATGAGAGCCTGCAGCGCCTGACAGAAGGCGTCCTGGTTTCCATAGCCCTGCCCGTAAGCCTGCTGCTGGAACATCTGCCCCGGCCTTCTCATCTGCATGCGTATCGTCCTGTACTCCTGATTGTTCGGGTCCATGCTGATCGCCTGGTCGACTTTCGAAACCGCGTCGTCGAACCAGCCCTTTCTGTAAGAGATCATCCCCGAGAGGAAGATCCACTCTGCGTTCTTGATCGGGATGCTGTCGAGCTTCGCCTGGGCTGCCGCGATGTTGCCCGCGTCGATATATGCCCTGACCTGTCTGAAGTCCGCAGCGTTCTGTCCGGAGTAAGCGCCTCCCGCGCCGTAAGCACCTGCTCCCGCGCCATAAGCGCCTGAGCCGTAAGCTCCACCTGACTGTCCGCTCCTCTCCTTCATGATCTGGTCATACGCCTCGTTGACCTCACGCAGTTTTTCCTCGGCAAGATCGGCCAGAGGATTGTTCTGGTACTTGTCGGGGTGATATTTCTTGACGAGCTCCCTGTAGGCGCTCCTTATCTGTTCGTCAGTAGCGTTTCTTGATATTCCGAGTACTTCATACGGATCGTTCATGCGATTCGTTTCCTTTCTCTATTTGTCGTTTCCACTTTTATTGCGTCTTATCGTTGTGCCGGCTTGTCATATTCCGGCCGTTTTCATTTCGCCGGAGCCGGCTTCTCCGGAGCCGGCGCTTTTTCCGAGCGCCTCTTCCGTCCTTCGCAGAAGTCCCATGAAAACTATATTCTCTATTATACCTTTATTCCCTTTCAGTTCAAGAAGATCAGATGCTTTGGCTATCATGGCGAGATACATCATCAGATTGAACTCGACGTTCTCCTTTATCCTTTCGCGGAATGCGGCGGGATCTTCACCGCCTTTACCCGCATCGGCAGCTTCATCCGCGCCGGCCGGATCCGCTCCGTATCCGAATCTGTATATCAGCGGGTTGTAAGCGCCGCTCTCTATATCCTTCTCGAGATCTTCCCATGCGTCCATCAGATAGATCCACTTGCCCAGATGGAAGCCGAGCTCCGAAAGGATCACCTCAGCCTGGCCGGCTGCCGCGCCGGCATCCTCCGCCCCTGTGACCTTTAATCCTGTCACGAATATCGAGCGCATCAGCTGCGCGAATTCTTCAGCGACTTCGTCGAGGCTCGCGCATTTTTCATCTTCGAGTTCGTTCAGGTGCTCCAGCCTTGCCGCTATGTCACAGCAAAGACCGGGATACTTTTCCGAAAGCTCCGAATAGATTTTCCTAAGAGGCCTTCCCACGGCTTTCATCGCCGCAGCCTTTGCTACCGCGCCTGCGCCGCTTTCACCTGCTGCGCTTTTTCTGCTTACAGCATCCTTGTCTCTCTGATCATCCAGATAATTGAACCACGCGAGGATCAGCATAACGTCAGCCGAGTAGTCGATCCCGCTTCCCGCCGCGATGTTCTTTCCTTTCACGGGATGCAGAAGGCACGAGCCCTCCGTCACTTCCGGAGCTTTTCCGCTTACTCCGTCGAGGATCATCGCCAGGAAGACCGAGTCATACGAAAGCACCGTACGCGCAAGCTGCGAGTGGCGCGCGCCGATCGACTTGCACACACCGCAGTAGTAAGCACTGTACAGTTCATATTCTCTGACTTTAAGTTCACCCTTCTCACATGTCACATATCCGAGCATGTGTATATGATACCACGAGAAGATGAATATTAACTGAAAAAAATGTGCGTCCGGACCTCATTCTTTCGCAATGCGCATTGACTTCTTGACGCCAAATTGTATAATTGTATACAGAATCACCGGAGCAAGGTATTTCCAACACTTCTGCGGTGATATGGCTAAGACGATGTTCCGCCG
>CAMNNG010000055.1 GCA_946545145.1 uncultured Bacillota bacterium | reverse complement strand
CGGAAAGACAAAACTTTCGTGGAAGAAGGTGCCTGCGGCGAGCCAGGTGCAGGTATACGTAAAATATCCGGGGAAGAAAAAGTATGAAAAGGTGCTTACGCGGTCCGCGAAGCTCAGATCGGTCACACACAAAGGCATGAAAAAAGGCCGGGTTTACCGGTACAAGGTGCGCATGCGGACGAAAACCGGGGGCAGGTACGTATACAGCAAATATTCAAACGTAGTAAAAGTGAGGGCCAGGTAGACGGTCCGGCGAGGATGAATTGAACAGCGATTACAGCAAATACGAGCCGCTTTTCGGCTCATGGTACATTGAGGAGCAGATCGGACGCGGAGCCGAGGGGCAGCTTTTCCGCATCAGAAAGACTGATGAATTCGGAGAAGTATTCCACTCGGTCCTTAAGGCTGTCACGATCCCGGGAGATGAAGAGGCGAAGAAGGCGATCCTTGCGAGAGGCATCCGTGAAGAGGACCTGGACGCTTACTACGAAGACACGGTCAGCCGCAACGTGAAAGAGTACAGGCTCATGTACAAGCTCCGCGGCAACAGCCACATAGTAAGTTACGAGGATCACCAGGTGATCCGCCACACGGACGATGCGGGCTGGGACATTCTGATGCGCATGGAAGAGCTGACGCCGCTGACGGACCGCTCTCTCGAGCAGGCTCTTTCAGTAAGCGATGTGATGAAGATGGGCCGGGATATCTGCAAAGGCCTCTCTTTCTGCGCGGGCTACGGCATCGTCCACAGGGATATCAAGCCCGACAACATCTTTCTGAACGAAGGCGGAGACTACAAGCTCGGCGACTTCGGCATCGCCCAGATACTCGAATACACGTCGACGGCGTGGTCGAGGAAGGGCACTTACACGTACATGGCTCCGGAGGTCTACAGGGGCGAGGGTTACGGCGCGAACGTCGACATCTACTCGCTCGGCCTTGTCATGTACAAATATCTGAATAAAGGCCGCGATCCTTTCCTCCCGCCGTATCCGCAGATATTCAATACGGACGAAGAGGAGCTGGCCCTCGCGAAGAGGATCAGCGGAAAGCCGCTGCCGCCGCCGGCTGAGGGATCCGAAGATCTGAAGAAGCTGGTCCTGAAGGCCTGCAGCTTCAGGCCGGAGGACAGGTATGCTTCGGCGGATGAGATGCTCGCCGATATCGAAGCGGTAATGAACGGCGCCGAGCCTGAAGGGCTCAGAGGATTTGCTTTGGAGTATGACGGGCCGGATGCAACAGTGGGAGCCGCGGGGGAAGCGCGCCGGGCAGGCGTGAGCGGCGAGGCGCCCCGCAAGGGAGTAAGCAGAAAGAAGCGCCGCATAGCAGCTGTTGTAATCGCGGCGGTAATTGTTTGTGCGGGCGCGGTATGGGCAGTGATCCCGAAAGAAGTCACCGCGATAGAAGGCATCAGCGATAAGCAGGCCATATACACAGGCGATGAGCTGGCGCCGGACTACTCGGTCGAACCGTCACGCTTCAGTGACGAGAAGATAACGTTCTCTTCAAGCGACGGGTCTGTCTTCACAGTCGACGCTGACGGCAGGATAACGGCAGTCGCGCCGGGAGAGGCTGAGCTGGTCATGAGCGCGAGAGGATACAGCCGCACCGTGCGGATAACGGTGGAGCCAAAGGTCACATCGATAAACGATATCCCGAAGAGCGTATCCCTTGAGACGGGCGACACGGACAGACTGGAGCCGTCTCTTTCTCCGGCGAAGTTCGCCGACGAAAAGATCAGCTATTCGTCCTCCGACACTTCGGTCGTGAGAGTCGGAAGGAAGGGCAAACTCACAGCGGCAGGGGCCGGAAAAGCGACCGTCACGATAACGGCGGGAGGCTGCACAGCAAAGGTAAAGGTCACTGTTACGGAGCCTGAAGAGGATGCTTACACAGAGCAGAGCGGAAGCTACGGATCATCGGGCAGCTCGGGATCGCCGGGAAGCCCGGGATCGTCGGGAAGCTCCGGCTCATCAGGCAGCTCGAACTCATCGGGCGGCTCAGGCTCGTCAGGAAACTCTGACTCGTCCGGCTCGGATGACAAAGGGTATTTTGACAGCGATGAAGAAGAATACTTCTACTAAAAAGGCAAAAATGCGAGAAACGTTACAAAGTTAACGATTCTCGCTCATTGATTTTTGTTGAATAAAGTAATAAAGTGTGTGATAATGCTTGAGTAAGCGCTCTTTGAAAGGGGCGCTTAGGAGAGTGAGAAATGGCGGAAAAGCATTTGTACAATCTGGGAGGAATGAGGACTGCAGCGGTCGCGTTCGCTGTTATGGCGATCGCAACGTTCGCGATGCAGATCGAACGGCTGCTCGCCGGAAGCGAGGCAGCGGAGTTCGGATTCATTCTCGTACTGATCCTTTGCTGGATGGCTGCGATGTTTGGCACCAGAGGCATCGTCAAATACAGGCCTGAGTTCGCGCAGGCTTACAGAGCGTCGATGCTGGCAGTGCTCTGCACCGTTGTCGGGGCAGGCATGGCCTTTGTGCTCTGGCACAGAGGAAGCGGCAGCCAGGCGTTCATTTCTTTCGGCCCGATGCTGATGATGTACACGCAGATGATGGCGCAGCTGTACGCTTACTCAAAGATCCTGAACGGGGGAGGCGAGCTCTGCAAGAAGGTGCGCTACCCGAAAAAGAGGAACAGCTGCCGCATCATATGGAAGCCCTGCGTGCTGATAATACTGCTCAGCCAGTTCGCGGTGGTGATCGCGGAACTGTTCGAGGGGCAGACGGTGTACATCGTTGCAGGAACGGCGGCGGCGCTGGCTCTGATCGCGCATTTTCTCATGATAAGGATGATCCTTTCGGTACACGACCTCGTCGACGGAAGGTCGATGGGACAGAGAACGCCGAAGCAGGGCGCGCAGAAGAACGGACAGAAGAGGAACGCGACCGTCAAGGTAAAATCGTAATTTGGACCGCACGGTCCTGATGATAAAAGCAGCAGTGAACAGGATAAGCAAAGAGAAGGAGAAAAAGCATGTTTTCATTTGAAGAGATCCGCAAAGTGGACCCCGAACTGGCTCAGGCCATGGATGATGAGATGAAAAGGCAGAAGAGCCACATCGAACTCATCGCTTCTGAGAATATCGTAAGCCCCGCAGTCATGGCTGCGATGGGATCGCATCTTACGAACAAATACGCTGAGGGATATCCGGGACACAGATATTACGGCGGATGCGAGTATGTAGACGTAGTTGAGGTGCTCGCGAGAGAAAGACTTAAAAAGCTGTTCGGCGCGGAGTATGTCAACGTTCAGCCGCACTCGGGCGCGCAAGCTAACATGGCGGCGTTCTTTGCAGTACTCAAACCGGGCGACATCATCATGGGAATGGCCCTCGACAGCGGCGGCCACCTTTCGCACGGCAGCCCCGTCAACTTCTCGGGAAAATACTTCAACATGATCCCGTACGGAGTAGATGAGAACGGATATATAGACTATGACTCGGTAGAGACTATAGCAAAGGCAGTCAAGCCGAAGATGATCGTATGCGGAGCTTCCGCTTACGCGAGAAAGATCGATTTCAAACGTTTCCGCGAGATCGCGGACAAAGTCGGTGCTGTCCTGATGGCAGACATCGCGCATATCGCAGGCCTCGTAGCCGCGGGATATCATGAGAGCCCGGTAGGAGTCGCTGATATCGTCACATCGACGACTCACAAGACTCTGAGAGGACCGCGCGGCGGAGTCATCATGGCGACTGCAGAAGCAAACGAAAGATTCAACTTCGACAAGGCTATATTCCCGGGAACACAGGGCGGCCCGCTCGAGCACGTCATCGCTGCAAAGGCCGTATGCTTCGCGGAAGCGCTGAAGCCTGAGTTCAAGGAATATCAGGGACAGGTCGTGAAGAACGCAGCTGCGCTGGCTGATGCTCTTCTTGACCGCGGATTCAACCTCGTTTCGGGCGGAACGGACAACCACCTGATGCTGATCGACCTGAGGCCGAAGGGCATCACGGGCAAAGAGGCGGAGGACCTCTTCTGGAGAGCCAACATCACGGCTAACAAGAACGCCATCCCGAACGATCCGGAAAAGGCAACTGTCACGAGCGGCCTGAGAGTAGGTACGCCGGCGATCACATCCAGAGGAATGGTAGAGGCCGACATGGAAGTCATCGCAGACGCTCTCAACATCATGGCTGATGAGAGAGATGCCGGTATCGAAAAGGCAAGCGAACTGGTCAAGGGTCTGACGGACAAATATCCGATCTATCCGATGTACGAGTAAGGAACATCCGGACAGGCGGAACGAAGAAAGAAATAATGTGCGGACTGCTGAGGCGGTCCGCACTGTGATATTGGAAAAAGTTGAGGAGGATCGAATCGCATGAAAGTACTTATGATAAACGGAAGCCCCAGAAAGGGCGGAAACACATCGCTCGCGCTTGACGAGATGGTTAAGGTGTTTGATGAAGCGGGCGTCGAGACAGAGATCGTCGAGCTTGCAGGAAAGGACATCCGCGGCTGCGAAGCCTGCGGCGCCTGCCTTGAGGGAGAAGGCGGATGCGTCTTTGATGATATCGTCAATGAGACTGCGCCGAAACTCGAGGAAGCGGACGGAGTAGTACTCGCTTCCCCGGTATACTACGCTTCCCCGAACGGAACGATCATGTCGTTCGCTGACAGGCTGTTCTACAGCACGCGTTTCAGCAAGGCGATGAAGGTCGGGGCTGCAGTTGCGGTCGCGAGAAGAGCGGGCGTGGTGCCGACTTATGATACTCTGAACAAGTATTTTACGATCAACAATATGCCGGTAGCTTCGGCGAATTACTGGAACAACGTTTTCGGCAGGCTGCCGGGTGAAGCGGAGCAGGATGAAGAGGGCATGCAGACGATGCGCATCCTTGCGCAGAACATGGTCTTCCTCATGAAGAGCATCGAGCTTGGCAAGAAGGAATTCGGCATGCCCGAGTACGAGCCGAAGAAACTGACGAACGTGATCGGCTAATGACTATACGAACAGTTCGTCGATAGCGTACAGTGCAGCATATCCTGCCATGTAGATCTTGTCTCCGTCACGTCTGCAGTAGAGTGTGCCGCCTCTGGAGGAAGCCTGGTAAGCAACGATGTCGTCTTTGCCTTCCTTGTCAGCCCAGAACGGAACGATGTGGCAGTGGCCGGATCCGCATACCGGGTCTTCGTTGACTGCGAGCTTCGGAGCGAACGAACGCGAAACGCTGTCTGTGTCCTTGCCGGAAGCTGTTACGTGGAGGAGAAGCCCATCGAGCTGGAGCATCTTCTCGAAGTCCGGTGTCATGTTTCTTACGAACTCTTCGTCATCTACTACGCAGAGAAGGTCACGTGCGATGTAAGCTTCGGACGGTCTTCTGCCGATGACTTCTTCCATGAGGTCTGTTACCTCTACCGGCTGCAGGTCGTATGCCGGGAACATCATCTCATACATGTCGCCCTTGCGGTCAACTACGAGGTCGCCGGACAGAGTCGTGAATGTTACCTGCTGAGCGTCCTGGATGTAGTGGTTGAAGAGGACGAATGCTGTTGCGAGAGTTGCGTGACCGCAGAGGTCGATCTCGCCGCCCGGTGTGAACCAGCGAAGGTGATATTTGTCTCCCTCTTTGACAGTGAATGCTGTCTCGGAGTAGTTGTTTTCTTTTGTGATGTTGATCATCAGCTCTTCATCGAGCCACTCGTCGAGTACGCAGACTGCTGCCTGGTTGCCGTGGAATACTTCGTTTGTGAATGCGTCAACTATGAACTGTTTCATTCTCAGGATCTCCTTTCCTTCATATACCTTTTATATCCCTGTGCGTGTTGCGCAGTTGTTTGCTTTTCTTGATGCGAGTATACCGCCTGAGTAAGCAGGCAGGCAATAAAAAAGCACACAATCGCAAAATTGTGTGCTTTTTTTGTAAAACGATTTTTTTATTAGTCAACAGCAGCGATGACTTTGATCTCTACGAGCATTCCGAGCGGAAGATCCTTTGCAGCGACGCAGGTTCTTGCCGGTTTGCTTGTGAAGTATTTTGCATAGATCTCGTTGAAGGCGCCGAAATCAGCGATGTCAGCGAGGAAGCATGTTACTTCGACAACGTTGTCAAAGTTTGTGCCGGCTTCTTCGAGAAGAGCAGCTACGTTCTTGCAGGCCTGCTCTGCCTCAGCCTGGATGCCGCCCTCGACTATCTTGCCGACTGCCGGGTCTATGCCGCCCTGACCTGCGAAGTAAGCTATATTTCCAACTACTTTGCCCTGCGAATACGGTCCTACTGCAGCCGGTGCCTTCTCTGTAGCAATTGTTTTGATCATTTTGATTACCTCCTTAAATACTCTATACCATAGGATTGTGGTTTGCAGGCCGGTCAGGACCGACCCGCTGGTTAACGACTATTTAGGAGACGATATATTATCATCTCTTTATAATTTTAATACATATGAAAATATTTGAATAGTGATTATTTTGCATATATATTATAACTTTCTAATACATGTGCGCCCGGCGCCCGTGATCACTCCTCCAGTCTCGGGATGTAACCGCCTTCGCGCAGGCTCTGCATGATCTGCTGCGTCTGCTCTGCGTCCCTTGTCTCGAGTTCGAAGGTCACGAGGCAGCTGCTCAGAGCGATGCCTCTCTTGCCTCTATTGTGGCGGACATCGAGGACGTTGGCTCCGCAGCCGCTGATTATGCCGCATGCATCGAGCAGGCGGCCGTGTTTGTCGTCCATCTCGACGGTTATCGTTATCTTGCGGTCGTTCATGATGAGGCCGCGGGAGATGACGCGGTTCAGGATGTTGACGTCGATGTTGCCTCCGCTTACTACGCAGACCGTCTTCCTGCCGCCTGTCGGGATCTTGTCGAACAGAACAGCTGCGACCGGAGTCGCGCCCGCGCCTTCGGCGATCAGTTTCTGTTTTTCGATCAGAGCCAGGATGGCGGCTGCTATCTCGTCTTCGCTTACTGTTACGATATCGTCGACCTTATCGCGGATGATCTCATACGTCAGGTCGCCCGGGTTCTTGACAGCGATGCCGTCCGCAAAAGTCGCTACTGTGTCTGTGGCTACCTTCGTGCCTTTCCTGAACGACTGGTACATCGCGCTGGCTCCTTCGGCCTGGACGCCGTAGACTTTGCACGACGGGTTGATGGCTTTGACGGCTGTCGCGACTCCCGCGAGCAGGCCGCCGCCTCCGATCGGCGTGATGACAGCGTCAGCGTCCGGAAGCTGCTCAAGGATCTCAAGACCGATCGTGCCCTGGCCGGCTATGACGTACGGGTCGTCGAACGGCAGGATCATCGTGTAGCCGTGCTCCTTCTGGAGTCTGTCCGCTTCATCGTGGGCGTCGTCGTAAGCGCCCGGTACAAGGACTGCTTCGGCGCCGAGAGCCTTCGTTGCTTCGACCTTGCTGATCGGTGCCGAGGCCGGCATGCATATTACGCTCTTCGCGCCGCATTTCGAAGCTGCGTAAGCGACTCCCTGGGCGTGGTTTCCGGCGCTGCAGGCGATGAGGCCCTTGGCCTTCTCTTCCTCTGTCAGGCTCGCGATCTTGTTGTAGGCGCCGCGGAGCTTGAAGCTTCCCGTAAGCTGCAGGTTCTCTGTTTTGAGATAGATCTCGCCGTTAGTGCTGAATGCCGGCGAATAGATCAGATCAGTTTTTCTTGCTACGCCGTCCAGTACTTTGGCGGCGTTTTTTACATCATCAATCGTTACCATATTAATTCCTCCTGTTTATAAATGATTTTTTTCAAACAAACTTTTCCAGAGTGTTCCTTATTATCGAAAGACCTTTTGCAAGGTCACTTTCGTCTTTTGCTGAGACAGGGCAGATCCTGAAAGCGGCCGGCGGATCGGCCTGGCCGACGGTGAATCTGTGAGCGCCCTGTATCTGTACGCCCGCTTCGTGCGCGGCGTCCTCGAACGCCTTTATATCGAAATGACCGCTTCTGCCCGCTCCGGCGCTGCG
>CAMNNG010000054.1 GCA_946545145.1 uncultured Bacillota bacterium | reverse complement strand
GAACGCCGCTCCTGTGGACTCGTTCGTAACTCCGCTCCCGTGGGATATGCCCGGTTATGATGACCAGGTCATCATGGCAGCCGGAGCCTTCATCCAGGGAAGCAGCATCGAACTTTCATGCGACGGTCCTATAAGAGAACCGTACATCGTATATTTCCAGGGCGGCCTTACATATGAACACTCGAAATTCGGTGTCATCAAAGCCGTCGACAACATGGTAAAAGCAGGACTGGTAACTATATGAATGAAAAAAGTGACAGGATAAGAGCTTATCTCAAGTTCGCCGTTCTGATCATCCTGATCGTCGGCGTTCCTGCTTACCTGTACTTTTTTCAGCATGACCTTGTGATGCAGTTCAGAGATATAAGCAGCATCAAACAGGTCATCACAGGCAACAACGCGGCCAGCGTGCCGATATACCTGCTTTGTCAGATCATACAGATAGTTATTTGTATAATACCGGGACAGTGGCTCCAGTTTGCCGCAGGCATAGCATGGGGCTTCTGGATCGGTCTTTTATTATCTCTTCTCGGCGCTCTGATGGGATCCACGATTACTTATTATCTTGCGAAATATCTGGGAACAGACGCTCTGAGGCTGATATTCGGCCGTGAAAAGCTGGATCATTATACCGAAAAGCTCGATTCAAGAGCCGGCATCACGGCTGTATTCCTTATTTATCTGATCCCGGGGCTCCCGAAGGATCTCTGCAATTACGCTGCCGGCGTTTCTCAGATAAAGCTGAAACCCTTCCTTATAGTTTCTATGGTAGGAAGAACGCCGGGAATGATCGCGTCGATCCTGATAGGGAAGCACCTGTCTCTTGGAAGCTACCACATCGCCGTGATCATCGCAGCAGCAGCCGTCATACTCTGCGTTCTGGGTGTCATCTTCAGAAAGCAGATCACATCTTTCATCGACGGCATCTACGACAGGCTTCTTTCCATGCAGAATAACAACAAATAGAAGGGGAGAAGCAGCTACCTCTATTGGTTTACTATAAGCATATTACACGTAAACTAATCTCTCAAAAAAGAACAAATATACCCCTTTTTCGCCCTATTTTACGAACAATTGTTCAATATTTTTGTTGACAACGAACATCCATTCTGCTATATTGTAGAAAAGAACAAACGTTTGCAGGGCAAAGGGGAGTAATACAATGGAAAGAACAAGAACACATTTCAGGATAAAGTCAAAAGTCAGATTCATCATATTCATCACGATAGTTCTCCTGGGAATGCTTACAGTATTCAATATGACCATGGGCGCTGACCAGGCCAACGGCGAGACTGTTCAGAAATACATCACAGTTGAAGTCGCTGCCGGAGATACGCTCTGGGATATCGCTGATGAATACATGAGTGATACGGACAGCGATATGCGTCACGCCGTATACACACTTCAGAAGTTCAATGAACTCGACACAGCTAACGTGAATATCGGTCAGCAGATCAAAGTACCGATTTCATAAATATGGACCAATCTCATAATAGAGATCCAATCACTCCAAATTATCTAACGTGGTCAGTCTTGACCAAATACTCCAGACTCAGGGGCTCAGTTTGCAGGATAGGCGATATACGGTCAGAAATAGAAGGTATCAACCCTTGACCGTATCAAAAAAAGTCGCTTAAAACGCAATTTTGAGCCTCGTTTTCTTTAACCGTTGAAATTCCAACGTTTTCAGGGTGTGGGCATGGTGGATATTATAAGAATCGGGCAAATTCCGCACGCCCGGTATTAACATTTCCGAAAATTATGATTTTAGGAATAGTTATGTATCTCAAATATGGTCCACTACGACTTGAACAAACACCCCCTAACAAAAAGCCCCCTCTTGGTTGAGGAGGCATTTTTTCGATGTATGCTCGTCAGTCTTTATTCACCCGTAGCTGTCTGCGAATCTGAGGATGTATCTGTTTTCGATGACGAGGACTCAGACTTCTTTTTCTTATCTTTCTCTTTCTCTTTGTCCTTGTCTTTTTTCTTGGTACCTTCCACGACTTTTGTCGGGACCATTCTGTAACTCGATGAATTGAACTTCTTACGCTCTTTTTCTTTTCCGTCGATATAAACGATCTTCCAGAGCTCAGCCGTATAACCGGTCTGGCCGTATGATTCGACCCTGCGTTTTCCTTCCTCGAGAGTTTTGTCCTTTGTGACTTTCTCTGTCGGTGTCGATACAGAAAGAACACGTGTTTCGAATTCGATCTTGCGGTTGGAAGCACGTGTTTCCTTACCGAAGATGTAGAACGCCATATCACCGTCATCAGCATCTACATGACCGTATATATAGACGGGATCTTTGAGGTTGTTCTTGAATTTGAGGTCCTTTTCGGTGCCCGATATGGCAGCGTCGGCAGAAAGCGGTACGTAGTGTACCGTCCTGCTGTGAGACTCTCTTTCAACGATCTCGAGCTCAGCCCTTATGACCGCGTTATAAAGCGTTGTCGATACCTGGCACATTCCGCCGCCGTAGCTTTCGATAGTTTCGTCACCGACGTATGTTCCTGCTCTGTAATAGCCGTTGTCAGCGTCATACGGAGATGTCATCTCATATACTGAAAGCTGCTTATCCGGCTGCAGGACGGTGTCGCTGATCTTGTTCGTGCCGTTCTCAAGGTTCTTGACTCTTCCGTAATATCCTCTGTCGAATTCCGTTGAATACTTTCCAAGGATATCGGTCATGCCCTCAAAGTCTTTTGCAGTGTATTTCGGCTGTTTTTTCTCTGCGGAGAGCTCACATACAGCTTTTGTCCCTTTCCACGATCTCAGGGCCTTTTTGACGGCTTTGACGGATTCTTCTCTGTTGATCTTGAGTCCTATCTGTTCATCTATAATGACACCCTTGCCGTTCTTCGGTCTGATCTTAGCGTTCTTCGGGCTGCAGTTGAACTTCTTTTCGTTCTTCTTCACGATCTGCTCCGCATCCTCATCCGAAATGGAAACGTCGAACTTGACAGCCGTACCGTCTTTTTTTGATGCGCGTGCTTTCTTGAAGTTATCGAAGAAGCCGCCTTCACGACCCAGCGCATAAGCTTTGTCTGCGGTCTTTCCCGCATCGTATTCGGCCTTTGTCTTCGCGAGATCTATGCTTACTTCCTTGTTTTCGGCAGTCAGAACAAGCGAACTTCTGTTCACCTTGTCCGTTATCGCCTGCTCAGCCTCTTCCTTCGTCATCCCGCCCAGATCCAGATCTGAGACTGTCGTTCCGGGAAGGATCTTTCCTTCTGAATCACCTACTACGGACTTTGTATATATGAACATGCCGCCGAATACAGCTGCACATATAGCGATGGCGGCGATCAGGAGGATCAGTATCACCCTGCCTGCGTTCTTTTTCTTCTTTCCTGCTCTTGTCGTTCTTGCTCTTTCTGCCATTTCAACTATTCCTTAAATATCAGATTTCGGTATTCTATATGTTTTTTCTTGTACTTTTGACAAGCTATTATATCATGAGAAAGCTCAGTTAAACAGTACATATTATCTGTTTGAATCAAGATACCCCTGAAGTATGAGTATTGCAGCCTGTTTGTCGATGACGTCCTTGCGCTTCTCACGTCGGACGTTGCCCTCGATAAGCACCCTCTCTGCTATCTTCGTTGTGAAACGCTCGTCATAGTAGCATATGCTTATATCCGCCATGCCGGAAGATCTCATCTTGTTTTCGAGCATGACTTTGAAAGCGTATACTTTCTCGGTCTGCGGACTGTCGGAGCCGTCGAGCATCTTGTTGAGTCCTATTACAACGGTATCACAGTCATATTCCCTGATCAGGTCCATGACCTTGTCGCAGTCCTTTCTGACCCCTATCCTCTGTATAGTGGTGATTCCGTTTGCGCTTATTCCGAGCTCATCGGAAACAGCTACACCTATAGTTTTGTCGCCTACATCGAGGCCTATCTTTCTTTTCATATCACAAAAGTCTTTCACATACAAAAGCAGGCCGCATCCGGCGACCTGCTAAGCTAAATCAATATTTACTTTCCGAGATAGCTCTTAACGAGTTCTTCCGCAAGATCATCCCTGTCGATCTGACGAATAATGTTACGTGCATTGTTGTGGCTTGTTATATACGAGGGGTCGCCTGAGAGCAGATAACCGACGATCTGATCAATGGCATTATAGCCCCTTTCATCCAATGCGTCATAGACTTCTTCCAATATCTGTTTGGGAGTCCTTTGTACGGATTTGTCGATGCTATCAAATAATAAAGTGTTCCTTGAATCCATCTCGATCTCCTTTTTCAACCCTCTTAACTAATACCTATTGAAAGTATTATACCACAAACTGAGCGATTTCAACATCTTTTATCCTTCTATGAATTTGGCTCTTGCAACTGCGAAAGCATCTTCGACCTTTGAAGGATCTTTGCCGCCGGCCTGGGCCATGTCGGCCTTCCCGCCGCCGCCGCCTCCGGCAGCTTTGGCTACATCCTTGATGATCTTGCCCGCGTGGAATCCCTTTTCGACTACGTCGTCAGTAAGCGAAACCATGAATGTGACCTTTTCGCCGTTGACAGCTGCGAGAACGAGGGCAACATTTTTGTTGTCAGCCTTGATCTCGTCGCTCATCTTGCGAAGTTCGTCGATAGTAGCTCCGTCGAACGACTTCATTATGAGTCTGACGCCGCCCGCATCTTCTGCGTCTTTGAGAAGATCTCCGGAAACATCAGCGATCTGAGCGCTCTTGAGTTCAGCGAGCTCTGCCTTTGTTTCCTTGAGCTCAGCAAGGAGGCTGTCTATCTTCGAAACGAGCATGTCAGGATTGGACTTCACGAGCGTGCAGCTTTCGCTTATTACAGCCTCGGCATCCTTGAGTTTTGCAAGGAGTCCCTGTCCTGTGACAGCTTCGATACGTCTTACGCCGCTGGCGATACCTGTCTCGGAAAGGATCCTGAACGCTCCGATCTGTCCGGAGTTCGCAACGTGAACGCCGCCGCAGAGTTCTTTCGAGAAGTCGCCTACCGATACGACTCTTACATCGTCACCGTACTTGGAGTCGAAGAGTCCGATGGCGCCTGTCTGCTGGGCGTCGCCGATAGCCATGACCTCTGTCGTTACAGGAAGGAAGGCATCGATCTGTTCGTTGACGATCTTCTCTACCTCGGCTACCTGCTCATCTGTCATCGCTTCATAATGGCTGAAGTCGAATCTGAGAAGGTCTTCCGAAACGAGGGATCCGGCCTGCTGTACGTGCTCTCCGAGAACTGTTCTCAGAGCCTTGTGCAGCAGATGAGTAGCCGTGTGGTTCCTCGATGTATTGCTTCTTCTTTCTCTTGAGACGAAGCAGTCCGCCTGCATTCCCTTCTTGACTGTTCCTGCCTCGACTGTGATGTGATGCAGGTAAACGTCGTTGTGTTTCTCAACGTTCGTAACTACAGCCTTAAAGGAATCGTTCTGGATGATTCCTGTGTCATTCAGCTGTCCGCCGCTGGTCGCGTAGAACGGCGTCTTGTCGAGGACGATGATGCCACTTACTTCTTCGCCTATCTCGTCGACATATGTCTTGCTGCCGTCTGTAAGCTGCTCACGGTAGAGAGCGATGACCTCAGCTGTGTCTTCGTCCTTTTCATATCCTGTGAACTCGGTGGTGATGCCGTCGAGCTCTGCATATCCTTCATAATCCCATGCAGCGTCAGTCTGCGCAGCGTCTGTCTTGCCGGCATTCTTCTGCTTTGCCATGAGCTCTTCGAATCCTTCACGGTCGACTTCGAAGCCTTCATCAGCGAGGATGTCAGCAGTGATGTCGATCGGGAAGCCGTATGTATCATGGAGCTTGAATGCTTTGTCTCCGGAGAGGACCTTCGTTCCCTCCTGCTTCATCTCTTCGATGTGGCCACGGATCATCTCCATGCCCTGGTCGAGAGTTCCGATGAACTTTTCTTCTTCGGTCGTTACGATCTTCTTGATGAAGACGCGTTTTTCTTCGAGCTCCGGATAGTGATCTGAGCATACATCGATGACGCTGTCGACGATATCCGAAAGGAAGGTTCCCGTCATGCCCATCTTGCGGCCGTGTCTGGCAGCCCTTCTGATGAGTCTTCTGAGGACATATCCCCTTCCCTCGTTCGACGGCATGATGTTGTCGCTGATCATGAATGTGGCCGAACGGGCGTGGTCTGTGATGATCCTGATAGAGATGTCGTTCTCGCCGGATCCGTCTCCAACGTATGATACGCCGCATCTCTTTTCTATCGTTTCGATGACGTGGCGGAGCGTGTCGACGTCGAAGATCGAATCTACGCCCTGCATGATGCAGGCCATTCTCTCGAGGCCGAGACCTGTGTCGATGTTCTTCTGCACAAGGTCCTCATATGTGCCGTCTTCCTGAGCGTCGAACTGAGTGAATACGAGGTTCCAGTATTCGATGTATCTGTCGCATTCGCAGCCCGGTTTGCAGTCGGGCTTTCCGCAACCGTATTTCTCACCTCTGTCGTAGTACATCTCGGAACACGGGCCGCACGGGCCTGTACCGATCTCCCAGAAGTTGTCCTCTTTGCCGAGTCTTACGATCTTTTCGTCAGGTACGCCGACCTGGTCGTGCCATATCGAGTAAGCTTCATCGTCGTTTTCATATATAGTCACCCAAAGCTTGTCTTCAGGAAGTTTCAGGACATCTGTCGAAAACTCCCAGCCCCATTTGATGGCGTCTTCCTTGAAATAGTCTCCGAACGAGAAGTTACCGAGCATCTCAAAGAATGTGCCGTGTCTTGCAGTGATACCTACGTTCTCAATGTCGAGCGTCCTGATGCACTTCTGGCATGTAGTGACGCGCTTTGAGGGCGGCTCTTCAGTGCCGGCAAAGAATGCCTTCATCGGAGCCATTCCCGAATTTATCAGAAGAAGGCTCTTGTCATGCTTTGGAATAAGCGAAAAGCTCTTGAGTCTCTGATGCTGTTTGCTTTCCCAGAATGACAGGAATGCCTCTCTTATTGAATTAAGTCCCATTTGTTCCATGATCAGTTTCTTCCTTCCGTAAAAATATACCAATATATTTTACTCCAGATGTATGTTAAAATCAACAAAAAGCAAGGGTTTTGAGACTGTTTCGGGAAAGGAGACGGCAAGATGAGAAAAGTGATACTGGGAAACAGCGGTATTGAGGTATCGAGGATAGGTTTTGGTGTCCTCCCCATGGGAGCATCGCAGATGGATCTGTCCCTGGAAGAAGGATCTGAGCTGATCGTATACGCTTACGGGAAAGGCATGACCTTCTTCGACACGGCCCAGTATTACGACACATACCGTTTTCTGAGGCCCGCTCTTGACCGGATCAGCAGGATGCCGGGCAGTGAAGCGGACTCCCCTGTCATCTCCAGCAAATGTCTCTATCCTGACGCGCGCTCGATGGAGCTTGCGATCGAAGAAGCGAGAAGCGAACTTGACCGCGATGTCATAGATATTTTCCTGCTTCACGAAGTAACATCGATGGATGATTTCCGAGATAGATCCGGCGCATGGGAAGTCCTTGCTGAAGCCAAGGCAAAAGGCATCATAAAAGCGATGGGCATATCCACCCATCATCAGGATGTCTGCATGGAGATGGCCGGCATAGAAGAGTGCGACGTGGTCTTCCCTCTCATCAACAAGGACGGGCTCGGGATCAGATGCGGGAATGGACGAGGCAGCGCTGAAGATATGGTGAAGTCCATCAATGCCTGCGCCGGTGCAGGAAAAGGAGTCTTTGCGATGAAGGTCTTCGGCGGCGGCAACCTCACCGGAAGCTACATGGAGTGCATGGATTTTGTCGACTCCATCGAGGCTGTATCTTCGATGATGATAGGTTTCACGAACAAAGAGGAAGTCGACAGAGCGGTCGAATATGCGGAAGGCACAATCGACAGATCATACGCTCCTGATATCAGTGAAAAGAGAATGTATATAAATAAAGAAGACTGCATCGGATGCGGATCATGCAAAGCGAGATGTCCGAACGATGCCATCTTCATTTCGGCTGATGGTCTGATGGAAATAGACCACGATATCTGTCTGACATGCGGCTACTGCGCGCCTGTCTGCCCTTCCAGGGCCCTTATAATGTA
>CAMNNG010000053.1 GCA_946545145.1 uncultured Bacillota bacterium | reverse complement strand
TTCATATTTACAAAAGTCGCATACATCTACAGCACGCGGCACATCACTCCGTCGGAATAGAGTCCGGTCACTTCTACTTCTGTGAGTTTTCCAAGAAGAGATTCGTCATACGGAGCATATGCATGTATATAGTTGCCGGTGTATCCGACCATCAGTTTCGGACTTGCACCAGATGATCCTGTCTCTGCAGGTACTATTTCAGCAGCTCCGGCTCCTGCTCCGGCAGCAGTTCCATTATCAACAGGAGCATCAACCGATCCGTCTTGCTCCTGCATCAAATCTGCCGAGGCATGTTCTTCAAATATCACTACCGCTCTCGTGCCGATATTCGCCTCATTGAATTTGCGGGCGGCTTCTTCGCCAGCTGCGATCAGTTCCTTGACCCTCTGCTTTTTGACAGGCGCGGGGATCTGATCTTTCATGTCAGCTGCGACTGTTCCCGGCCGCCTTGAATATCCGAAGGCGTGCGTCCTGACAAAACCCGCTTCTCCGATCGCATTCAGACTGTCCTGATGGTCCTCTTCTGTCTCACCCGGAAAACCTGCGATTATATCCGTCGAGATACCGTAAAGAGGATCGAACGCCTTCAGTTCGCTGACTATATCCATATATTCTTTCATGTCGTAGCGGCGCTTCATAGCCGCAAGAACGTTGTCGCTTCCGCTCTGCACCGAAAGATGCAGGTGGTGGCAGAGGCGGCTGAAGCGAAAGAGCTTCTTTACATAATCCTTGTTTATGACAGTCGGTTCCAGAGACGAGAGTCTGACTCTGAAATCTCCGTCCATTTCCTCCAGGCGCCCTAGAAGACCCTCAAGATCCTCATAAAGAGCGGTGTTGATGCCTGTGAGGATCAGTTCCTTGAAGCCGTTGTCCACCAGGTAGCGCGCTTCGCGGACGATCTCGTCCATCGGCCTGGATCTGACCGGGCCTCTTGCGTAAGGGATCACGCAGTAAGCGCAGAACCTGTCGCATCCTTCTTCTATCTTGATGAAGGCTCTGGTCCTGGACTCCATAGAAGTGATGAGTCCGCTTCCGTGGTACTCGGAGAGCTCGCTGTAGTCGAGTACATGGATGCTTCTGCCTCCATCCCTCTCTTCAAGGAATTCCGTGACATACTTTATGATGTTTTCTTTCTCATTCGTTCCTGCGATGATGTCGACGTCTTCTATCTTCGCCACCTCATCCGGCTGGGTCTGCACGTAGCAGCCAGTGACGCAGACTACGGCGTCAGGATTTTTCTGCTTCATGCGGCGGATGAACTGGCGCGACTTTCTGTCGGCGACTGCAGTTACCGTGCATGTATTGATGATGTAGACGTCGGCCCATTCGTTTTCGCTTACTATATCAAAACCTGCGCGAAGAAAATCTTCGCGCATGCTTTCTGTTTCGTACATATTGACTTTACAGCCCAGCGTATGGAAGGCGGCCCTGCGCCTTACGCCGTCGGTCTGGTTCACTGTTCGTCACCGCCTTCTTCATCTTCTATCTTCGGAAGAATTTCCATCTTCACTCTTTCAATCCTTCTGTCTCTGATGCTCTCGACAGTGAATACGTAGTTGTCGATCGTCACTTCGAACGGGCCGGTGCCGTCTTCCGGTATCTCGCCCATGACCTCGATAATGAGGCCGCCGACCGTTTCGTTCTCTTCGCTGAAGAGTTCGGAGCCGGTCTCTTCGTTGACGTCGTCGATGTCCATCGAGCCGTCGAGTATGAACTCGGTGTCGCTCAGTTTCACGACGTCCGGCTCTTCCTCGTCGTATTCGTCGTCGATGTCGCCGACGATCTCCTCGATGATGTCCTCCATAGTGACGATGCCCGAAAAGCCGCCGTATTCATCTATCAGTATCGCGATGTGCTGCTTCGTTCTCTGAAGTTCGAAGAAGAGCGAGTCTATGTTCTTCGTCTCAGGCACCAGGAAGGGCTTTCTCAGGATATCCGTGATGTCGACGTTGTCGAAGCCGCTCTCCCTCGCCTTGATGATCCAGTCCTTGATGTTCAGGATGCCGACGATGTTGTCGCTCTCGTCCTCGTAGACCGGGATCCTCGAGTAGTGCAGCTCCATCAGCTCGTCCACGTATTCGCTCGTCGGGTCGCTCAGGTCGATGGCGAACACGTCCGTCCTGGGCGTCATGATCTCGTAAGCGAGTTTGTCGTCGAAGGCGAATATCTGGTCGATCATCTTCTTGCCTTCCTCCTTGATCGCGCCCATCTCCTGGCCGGTCTCAAGCATCGACATGACCTCTTCTTCGGAGTACTCCTCGACCGTCTCGAAGCGCCCCTTCTTCGTCAGAACGAGGCATGCGTCTGTCAGGACTCTCGCGATCAGGCTGAACGGTTTTGTGATGGTCATCATGACCCTCGCGTAAGCAGCCAGTCCCGCGGCCGTTTTCTCAGGAGCCTTCTGCGCTGTCTGCCTCGGATAGAGGACGCTCAGCACGAGGAAGAGGCATCCGATCACAACGACCAGCACCACGTCGGAGATGATCGCCGCATGAGGAACTCCCTTCGCCGTAAGCGCATCAGAGAGATATCCGTTCATCAGCCTCACGAAGAGCACGCAGCTCATCAGGCCGCAGAACACCTCCATCACCATCGATGATGCGACGAGGTCGTTCGTCTTGTCGAAAAGACTGACTATCGTCTGCGCCCTCCTGTCGCCCTCTTCGGCGCGCTGCCTGATCTGGTTCCTGTTGACCTGATCGATGGCGCGCTCAGCTGCCGAGAGTAGAGCGCTCATAAGAAAGAGCACAGCTATAATAAGTATCATTATCCCCACATGTCCGGGTCCCGCGTCTGGATCCATTTTTATCCCTTTTCCTTTCTGTTTTCGATAACCTTTCTGTTTCCTGTTTCGTTTTTTCTGCTGATTTTGGTCAGGCTGTCCTGCCGGCCAAAATCATATTCTATTTCTTCTTGCGGATCAGCCAGTTCTCACCGACCGGCTCTTCCATCTTCATTTTCAGTATCTGCTGCGGATGCGGCGCCGACTCTATCGGCTCTCCCGCATCGTTGTACATTTCGCTTATCTTCTGCGCAAAGAACGGATGGCCCGGTCCGAAGACCTCTATCTCGTCGCCGATGACCATTTTGTTCCTCTGCTCTACCGTCGCAAGGCCGCTCTCGGGATCGTAGTCCAGCACCTTTCCGACGAAGGCGTAGTCTCTGATGTAGTCGCTCGTCAGATAGTCCTGTCCCTCGGCGCCCGGCTGGCTGAAGAAGAATCCCGTCGTGAACTTTCTGTGGCTGACCTTTCCGACTTCGTCAAGGAGCGACTCGTCGAAGGGCCTTCCGGCCATGTAGTCGTCGATCGCCTTCCTGTAAGCGCCTACGACAGTTGCAACGTAGAACATGCTCTTCATCCTGCCTTCTATCTTGAGGCTGTCCACTCCTGCTTCGATCAGTTTTCCGACGTGCTCTATCATGCACATATCGCCGGAGTTCATGAAGTATGTTCCGCGTCCGTCTTCTTCGATCGGATAGTACTCGCCCGGTCTCTTCTCCTCGACCAGTGCGTAGTTCCATCTGCACGGATGGGCGCAGGCTCCTCTGTTCGAGTCGCGGCCCGTCAGGAAGTTCGAAAGCAGGCATCTTCCCGAATACGAGATGCACATTGCTCCGTGGCAGAAGGCCTCGAGTTCGAGGTCTTCAGGAAGTTTTTCTCTGACCTCCCTGATCTCCTCAAGAGTGAGCTCTCTTGCGAGAACGAATCTCTTCACTCCGTGGCGAGCCCAGAACATCGCGGTGCGGTAGTTCGTCATGTTCGCCTGAGTCGAAAGATGGATCTCGGCGTCAGCCATCACCTCTTTGATGATGTCGAACATTCCGGGGTCCGATACCAGGAACGCGTCTATGCCGAGGTTCCTGATCTTGAGAAGGTACTGCTCTATCGGAAGGACGTCCTCGTTGTGCGGATAGATATTCATCGTGAGATAACACTTCGCTCCGTGCTCGTGGGCGAACCTTACGCCTTCTCTCATCTCTTCTACGGTGAAGTTTCCTGCTCCGGCCCTCAGTCCGAAGTTCTCTCCTCCGAAATATACGGCATCGGCGCCGTATATCACGGCTGTTTTCAGTTTTTCCAGATCGCCGGCAGGTGCCAGCAGTTCAGGTCTTTTCATATACTTCTCCCTCATAAGACGACGCTTATGCTCATGCCGTCGCCGGCAGAGATGACAGATGTCATAACGCGTTCGTCTGCAGTTATCATATCGAGGAACTGCCTCATGTATTTTATGTTAGTGACGAACCTTCCTTCGGTGTCTATCGAAGGATCGGCCG
Organism: uncultured Bacillota bacterium; assembly: GCA_946545145.1. Lineage (GTDB taxonomy): Bacteria > Bacillota > Clostridia > Peptostreptococcales > Anaerovoracaceae > UBA3738. The sequence goes on along the minus strand of CAMNNG010000053.1, from coordinate 3,893 downwards.
TCTTTCCTTTCATCATTACGTTGTCGCAGACGATGACGGTCCCGCTCTTCGCGTGCGGCATGACCGCTTCCCAGAACTCGGCGTAGTGGCTCTTCGCCGCATCGATGAATATGAAATCATAGATCTCATCTGTTCCGTCGAGCACTTCTCTCGCGTCGCCCCTCACGAGGCTGACGTTATCCCTTCCCTCGAGATTCCTCTCGGCGTCCGCAGCATAAAGCGGATCGACCTCGATCGTCGTGATGCGCGCATCTTCAGAGTACCTGGATGCGATCTCGGAAAAGAAAGAAGCCGAATACCCGATCGCAGCTCCGATCTCGAGTATCCGCTGCGGCTTTTTCATCTGCAAAATGACACCGAGCAGAGTCTCCGTGTCTTTGAGTATTATCGGGATGTGACCGTCTTCTCCCGTCTGGCGGAGGCCGGCGAGCGCATCAGAAGCAGGCCTGTAAAGACCATAGATGTACTCCTTGTCGCTCAACTCAGCATTCCTCAGTTCGGTATTCCTTCGGTGTACGTCGCTCTTATCAGTCATCGCTTTCCTCCGGATGTTCTTTCAGATAATCGGCATAGGCCTTTTCAAAAGCGGCCTTCGCCTTCGAGAACTGCGCCTCGTTCTCGCAGAATGTCAATGATCCGTCCATCTTGTCGGAATTGACGAAGAAGAGATAGTCTGTATCCTCAGGCTCGAGGGCCGCATCGATGGCATCGATGCCCGGCGAGCATATCGGCCCCGGAGGAAGTCCCTTGTTCTTGTACGGGTTGTAAGCTGACTCGACAGCTATATCGCCGTAAGTGGCGATGACCTTGTCCTCCTTGTGGATGTATGCGATGATCGAGTCCATCTGCAGATACATGTCCTTGTCTATCCTGTTGTATATGACGCTCGCGACCTTGGCCTTGTCTTCCTTGAAAGAAGCCTCTCTTTCGATTATGGAAGCTGCCGTGATGACCTCATCTATGGTCATGCCGCGTTTCTTTGCCTTGTCGTAGTATTCGTCAGTGACCTTGCTGTCAAAGCCTGTAAGCATAGCCTCGATAGCCTCATGAGCTCCTCCGTCCAGCGGAATGTTGTAAGTGTCCGGGAAGAGGAAGCCTTCGAGCCTCGTCGGTCCCTTCTGAAGATACTTCATGAACGGATGGTCGAATTCTCCGCTTTCGACCTCCTTGAAGAATTCTTCTTCGGTGCATATGTCCTGGCTCGCGAGCTGCGATGCGATCTTGTCGAGGGAAAGCCCCTCGATGATCCTGAAGCTCTTCGCCGCCGTTCTTCCGTCGGCTATCATGTCGATGATCGACTCCGTCGACATCGATTTTGAAACAGCATAAGCTCCGGCCTGGAACTTCGTCCCTGCGCCGGAGAATTTCGACTTCAGTTTGAATGCGAGCTCGTTTCTTATAAGGCCGCTTTCAGCCAGCTGGGCTGCTATCTGAGATGCTCCGCTCCCCTCTTCGATATTGATGAAGACCTTAGAATCGTCTGCAGCATCGACAGGTCTCGACTCGACCGTGAGGAATGCGAAGAAGGTTCCAACGAATATAACTACTGCGGCCACTATCAGGCCGATCGCTTTTTTCATCAGCGTATTATCCTTTTCTCTGTTTGCTTACTCAAAGCTTACTCGAAGCTTACTCAAAACATTATGTATGAAAAACGGGGCGCACTCAGAAGGCGCCCCGAACGATCCATGATCAAATTATTTAGATCTTCCGAGATACTCACCCGAACGGGTATCGATCTGGATGACCTCGCCCTCTTCGATGAAGATGGGCACGTGTACTACGGCGCCTGTCTCAACAGTAGCCTCTTTTGTTACGTTCGTCGCTGTGTCGCCCTTGACGCCCGGCTCTGTCTCGATGACCTTGAGGTCTACGAAGTTCGGAGCTTCAACGATGAACGGCTCTTCCTGATAGAATTTGATCGTTGCCTCGTCGTTCTCACGAAGGTATTTGATAGCCTCTTCTACCATGTCGAAACTGATGGGCACCTGCTCGAAAGTCTCTCCGTCCATGAAGTAATAGAGCTCTCCGTCGTTGTACAGATACTGCATCTTCTTTGTCTCGATGTGAGCGTTGTCGAACTTGTCGTTCGGGTTGAACGCCTCTTCACGGATAGCGCCTGTCTTGATGTTCTTGTACTTTGTTCTTACGAAAGCGGCGCCTTTGCCCGGCTTTACGTGCTGGAAGTCAAGAACTACATACGGTTCTCCGTCTATCTGGAATGTGATACCTTTTCTGAAATCTCCTGCAGTCAACATATCGTTATTCTACCTTTCCTTTTTTTCTACAAAATAATGAGTTCCTTTGGCGAACTCGTCGCATTGATTATACCAAAATCAGTAACTATTGCCAAGTCCTCTATGCGGACTCCGAACTTTCCGGGGATATATATTCCCGGCTCGCATGTAACGGCCATGCCCGAAGCCAGCACTTCGTCCGTTCTCGTGTTGAGGTACGGAGGCTCGTGGACCTCTGTTCCTACTCCGTGGCCGGTGCCGTGGATGTAGTACTCGCCGTAGCCTGCGTCTTCGATAATGTCGCGTGCGACCTTATCGACGTCGAAACATTTCGCTCCCGCCTTGATGACTTCAAGTCCTGCGAGCTGTGCTTCGAGGACTATGTCATATACCTCGGCCATCTCCGCTGTCGGAGCGCCGATGGCGAACGTCCTGGTCATGTCGCCGCAGTATCCCTGATAGACGCATCCCATGTCGATGGTGACGAAATCGCCGATCTCGATCTTCTTGTCAGAGGGCTCGCCGTGGATCTCTTCGCCGCGGGTCCCGCTTACTACGATGGTCGGGAAGGACAGGCCTTCCGCGCCCTGCGCGAGCATGTAAGCTTCTATCTCATCGGCTACTTCATTCTCCGTCATGCCGGGCTGGATCCAGCCGAGCAGATGGTCGAAGCATTTGTCGCCGATGGCCTGAGCCGTTATTATTTTCAAAAGCTCTTCAGAGTTTTTAATCTCAGCCAATGTCCATCACCTCTCCGAGAATCTTGTAAACATCCTGCATCATTACCTGAAATCTCATCTCACACTGAAGGTACTGGGCTGCGAGCGGGTCTGTGGCTACTACCTGGTAAAGATTCTGCACCTGCTGCATCATCTCCTGATTGACCTCTTCGCCCATCAGCTGCTTTGCCTGGACTTCCATCTGCTTCTTGTGGAAGTCTTCGATCATCTTGTCTAGCTGTTCGTTGGCCTTGACCTTTTTCTTTACTTCATCGTACTGTTTGAACTCTTCCGATGCTTTGATCGCTCTTGAAAGAGCATGCGCTTCTTCATATACGTTCATATTAAACCTCCATAAATATCGGCAGTATTACGGGGCGTCTTCCCGTGCGCTCCATGATGAAGCGTCTGAGATCGTCCCTTACCTCGTTCTTCATGTTGTTCCAGTCCTTGATGCCCTTGTCCTCGCATCTTTCGAGGGATTTCTCCGCGATGTGCTGAGCCTTTGCGAGGAGGTCCTCGTTCTCACGCACATATACGAAGCCTCTCGAGATGAGGTCCGGTCCCGAAACGACCCTCTTCGTCGCCCTGTCCACTGACGCGACGACTATGATGAGGCCCGACTCGGAAAGTATCTTTCTGTCCCTGAGGACGATGCTTCCTACGTCTCCTACGCCCAGTCCGTCTACGAGGACTTCGCCGGCCGGAGCTTCTTCGCGCTTGATCTGCGGACGCTTCTGAGCTATCTCGAGAGCGTCGCCGTTTTCAAGCAGGAAGATATTGTCCTTCGGTATACCCAGCTCCAGCGCCAGGTCGGCATGGGCCTTGAGGTGCCTGTACTCTCCGTGCACCGGCATGAAGTACTTCGGCTTGATCAGGTTCAGCATGAGCTTCTGCTCTTCCACCGGCGCGTGTCCGGTCGTATGGAAGGAGGTCA
>CAMNNG010000052.1 GCA_946545145.1 uncultured Bacillota bacterium | reverse complement strand
ACCCCCGACCTGCTGATTACAAATCAGCTGCTCTACCAACTGAGCTATGCCAGCGTGTCCACAGGCAACGCCCAGAGCGTATTTTGTGGTGGGCGCTACAGGGCTCGAACCTGTGACCCCCTGCTTGTAAGGCAGGTGCTCTCCCAGCTGAGCTAAGCGCCCTCACCGTTTTCCTGTTTGTTCGGCACAGTTATTAAATATAAAGGATGCGAGGCTTACTGTCAAGTGGTTTTTTCTTTTTCTGGCACAATTTACTTTTGATCAAAGGGGCAAACACCTCTGAAAGCTTTGCATTTCAAGGGTTTTCGCAAATCAGCCCCTTTACTCTCATGACAATAGTGCAAATTTACTTACATTTTTGAAATCAACGCCCCTACAGCCGCCTGATCCGCTGTATCTCTGCCGCTGTCTGATCACCGCAGAAGAGCCTACTTACCGCTCCACATCCCTCTCCGCCGTTACATTCAGCGCGCCGGACGTGATCTCGGTAAGCATCCGCTTCATATCCTCCGCCTCCTCGCTTACGCACGAGAGGCTCATCTTAACTTTGTCTTCATATACGATATCATCGATGACCCATTCTCTTTCGCGGGCGAGATTCTGGATCTTCGCAAGATGCGTATAGTCCACGACGACGTCCAGAGCGGTCATCTCCCTGACCTCGCGTATGCCGGCCGCCTCGAGGGCGAGCCTGGCGCTTGACGTGTAGGCTCTGACGAGCCCGCCTGTGCCGAGTTTGATCCCGCCGAAATAGCGCGTCACCACGATGCACACGTTCGTTATGCCTTCTTGAGTAAGCAGCTGGACCATGGGAGCTCCGCTCGTTCCCTGCGGCTCTCCGTCATCCGACGCCCACTGCACCTGCATCTTGTCTCCGATGACCATGGCAGGTACGTTGTGGGTGGCGTCTTTGTGCTTTGCCCTTATACTGGCAATAAAAGCGTCCCCTTCCTCTTTCGAGGAAGCGGGCGCAATATACGCGATGAATCTGGATCTTTCGATGACCTGCTCAGCAGCAGCCTCGCGGGCAACGGTCCTATAAAGCAGCATGGCTCTACTTCAGTTTCGCCAGCTCTTTGTAGAATTTGCCGTTGAGCACCTTGATGTGAGTACCCTTCATTCCCAGAGACTTGGACTCGATTATTCCCGCACTTTCGAGTTTTCTCAGCGCGTTGACGATAACGGAACGCGTGATCCTGGACTTGTCAGCGATCTTGCTCGCTACAAGGATGCCTTCCATATCATCCAGTTCTTCGAATATCCTCTGGACAGCCTCTGTCTCTGAATAAGAAAGAGTGCTGATAGCCATTCTGACTACTTCCTGCTCTCTTGCTTCTTCTTCGTCCTGCAGGCTCTTGACTCTCTGTATCTCAAGCCCGACGCATGTAGCTCCGACTTCTGCAAGGACGAGGTCCTCTTCGCTGAATTCCGGGCTGTATCTGGCAAGAAGCATCGTTCCCCATCTCTGGCCTCCGCCTACTATAGGAATGATCGTGTGATATTTGCTTCTTGTTTTCTCCTCGTATTTGAGGATCTCCAGAACCTGGTCGTTCTGCAGGTTGACAAGAGTCTCGCTTACTTCAGCAAGGCTCTCCGCATACTCGGCCGGAAGAGTCTCCATTCCAGTCTCAGGGTCTGTGTAAATAGACGCATCCTCAGCGTTTCTCAGATCAGCTCCGAGAAGAGCGCAGTCCGTATCAAGCACATATACATTTGAATCCAAAAGCTTACTGAGTATCGCACAGAGTTCTTTGAAAGAAAAGTCTCCTTTCGGCGCCTCCTGTAGCACCCAGTTCAGTTTCCTTACTTTTTCTAGCATCGTAGCCATGTTGTCTCCTCACCTTCTAGCTAAAACACGCACTATACCAATTTACGGTTAGAATTATAAAATAATCCTAACCGTAAAGCAAGAGAATTTTCTGATTATTTGTAAAATTGTTCATTTTGTAAACAATTTTATCATTTCGTTTAAAGTGCTCAATTTAGAAAATACGCAACTTAGATAATATACTTATCCAGATCTTCCGGATGTATCTTCTCGTCGAATTTTTCTTTTACGTAAGCGCCGTCTATCACGATCTTGTCCTCTTCCATATCCGGGATGTTGAAGGATATGTCTTCGAGGAGCTTCTCGAGGATCGTGTGCAGCCTTCTGGCTCCGATGTTCTCCGTCTGCTCGTTCATCAGGAAGGCCATATGAGCGATCTCAGCTATGGCATCGTCTGTGAACTCGACTTCGACGCCTTCCGTCTCCAGAAGAGCTTTCTGCTGCTTTATGAGGGCATTCTCGGGGATCGTCAATATCTTCAGGAAGACTTCTTCCGTGAGACTCTCGAGCTCTACCCTGATCGGGAATCTTCCCTGCAGCTCAGGGATGAGGTCTGTCGGTCTCGCCGAACTGAAAGCTCCCGATCCGATGAAGAGGATGTGATCCGTCTTGACCGGGCCGTACTTCGTATTGACTACGCTTCCCTCGACGATCGGCAGGATGTCTCTCTGGACACCTTCTCTCGATACGTCCGCGCCGGATCTGTATCCGCTGCCCGAAGCGATCTTGTCGATCTCGTCGATGAAGATGATGCCGTTCTGCTCAGCGTTCTCAAGAGCGTCTTCCGTGACCTGATCCATGTCGATGAGGTTCTGCGCTTCTTCTTCGCGGAGGATCTTTCTGGCATCCTTGACCTTGACCTTCTTGTTCTTCTTTTTCTCAGGCATCATGTCGCCGAAGATGTTGCCTATGGCGATGCTCATGCCCTGCTCGCTCATGTCGAGCTGGTTGCCCTTCGGCTTGTCGGAAACCTGGATCTCGATGTACTGTTCTTCGAGATCGCCGTTTCTGAGCTGCTGGCGCACCTGCTCTCTTGCGAGCTCTATGTCCTGAGCCTCTGCAGAGCTCAGTTTGCTTGCTTCCTCGGCCTGCTTTTCTTCGTACTGCTGCTTCTGGCTCTTGTAGCCGCCGCTGTTCATTACGAAGTCGAACGGGTTGTACGAACCGGATGACTTCTGCGAAGACTTGCCCGGGATGATCGCCTCGACGATCTTCTCCTCGGCTATCTCGTCAGCGATAGCGTACTTTTCTTCGAGCCTCGACTGCTTCGTTATTCTGATCGACGCTTCGACCAGATCTCTTACCATCGAGTCGACGTCTCTTCCGACGTAGCCGACCTCGGTGAACTTGGTAGCCTCTACCTTGACGAAGGGAGCGTCCATCAGCTTCGCGAGCCTTCTCGCGATCTCAGTCTTACCGCAGCCCGTCGGTCCCATCATGAGGATGTTCTTCGGAGTGATCTCCTCCATCATTTCCTCAGAAAGGAGCGATCTTCTGTATCTGTTCCTCAGAGCTACAGCTACCGACCTCTTCGCATCGTCCTGTCCTATGATATATTTGTCCAGCGCCTCGACTATTTCTCTCGGCGTCATGTTGTACAGTTTGTTGACCATATTTCCGCCTCCTTAAAGTTTCTCGACACTGATGTGATCGTTCGTGTATACGCAGATCGAAGAAGCGATCTTCAGCGCCTCACGGCAGATCTCTTCTGCTGACATATCCGTGTGGTGATAGAGCGCGTTCGCAGCCGCGTAAGCGTAATTTCCGCCGCTTCCGATAGCGACGAACTGCTCGTCCGGCTCGATGACCTCACCGTTTCCGGATATCAGAAGCATAGCCTCTTCATTCGCTACGATCATGAGAGCCTCGAGGTTCCTCATAGCCCTGTCCATTCTCCAGTCCTGAGCGAGAGCTACCGCAGCCCTCTTCAGGTTGCCGCTGTGCTCCTCGAGCTTCTTTTCGAATTTCTCTCTGAGCGAGAAGGCGTCAGCTACTCCGCCGGCAAATCCGACGAGCACCTGGCCTTTGTATATCTTCTGGACCTTCTTGGCGCCGGCCTTCATTATGGCCGTCTCGCCCATGGTCACCTGGCCGTCGCCTGCGATGCAGACATCGCCATCTCCGCGTTTTACGGCCACTATCGTCGTTGCTCTGAATTGTTCCATAAAACTTTCCTCCATTTCCTATCCGTATCCCTAATTTCCTGTAGGCAGCGCCTTACGCTTTTTCGCCGCCTTCACGCGGGACCCTCTTCCCGCATTCTTCGTTCGAGCACTGAAGGAAGTCTCCGCTCTTGAGCGATCTTTCCATCATTATGCTTCCGCAGTCCGGGCACTTCTCGTTCGTCGGCTTGTACCAGAATACCTGCTTGCAGTCGGGATATCCGCTGCAGCCGTAGAAGACCTTGCCTCTTCTCCTTCCGCGCCTTTCGACGATGTCCTTTCCGCATACCGGGCAGGCGACTCCTGTCGAAGTCTCCCCTCCGTCCTTGGAAAGGTTCTTCGTGTTCTTGCACTCGGGGTATCCGCTGCACGCAAGGAACTCTCCGAAGCGTCCGCGTTTTTTGATCATCGGCTTTCCGCACTTTTCGCAGAGGACGTCGGTCAGTTCTTCCTTCTCCTCTTCGACAGTGCCGTCCTTCGAAAGGTTCTTCGTATTTCTGCATCCCGGATAGCCGCTGCACGCAAGGAACTCTCCGAAGCGTCCGTGCTTTTTGACCATCGGCTTTCCGCATTTCTCGCAGAGGATATCTGTCACCTCATCCTGCGGCTTCTGTATGTGCTCGTCGGCGTATTTCAGTTCTTTTTCGAATCCGCCGTAGAAATCTCTGATTATCTGCTTCCACTCTACGTCCTTGACTTCGACATCGTCGAGCTTTTCCTCCATGCTGGCTGTAAAGCCCGCGTCGACGATCTCCTTGAAGTACTCTTCCATCATATGAGTGACCTGATAGCCCAGGTCCGTCGGGAAGAGAGTCTTCTTCTCGCGCTTGACGTACTTCTTTTCCGGAAGCTTGGCCAGGATCGTGGCGTATGTGCTCGGACGGCCGATGCCCTTCTCCTCAAGTTCCTTGACGAGGGAGCTCTCCGTGAACCTTGCCGGGGGCTGCGTGAAGTTCTGGTCCGCCCTTACATCCTTCGGATCCAGAGTCTCGCCCTTGACCAGAGCCGGGATGAGAGTATCCTCATTCGCCGACTGCGAGTAGACCTTCATGAATCCGTCGAACTTCAGCTTCGATCCGGATGCGCTGAGCAGATAACCGCCGTTCTTTATACCCGCCTGAACGCGGTCGTAAACAGCCGGCGCCATCTGCGATGCGACGAATCTCTGCCAGATCAGCCTGTAGAGCTTGAACTGGTCAGCCGAAAGCTGGTCCTTTATATCCTCAGGTCTCAGGTCGACATAACTCGGTCTTATGGCTTCGTGCGCGTCCTGAGTCTCTTTCCTTCTGTTCTTGAATACGTTGTTGGATGAGTAAGCAGATCCGAAAGCTCCGTTTATGAAGTCTTTCGCCGCTGCCCTCGCTTCATCCGATATACGGACGGAGTCCGTTCTGATGTATGTTATGAGACCGATGGTGCCGCGGCCCTTGATGTCGACGCCCTCGTAGAGCTGCTGGGCCGTCCTCATCGTTCTCGTAGCGTTGAAGTTGAGTTTGTTTCCGGCGTCCTGCTGCATGCTGCTCGTCGTGAAGGGCGGCTGGGGATTCTTCTTCCTCTCGCTCTCCTCGACGGACTCCACTACAAATGTACCGCTCTTCAGATCGCTGAGAACGGCGTCCGCCTCTTCCTTGTTCGCTATCGATATCTTCTTTCCGTCCTTCTTCGTGAGCTTTGCAGTGAAGGCTCTTTCCTTTTCGAAGTCGGCTTCGATCGTCCAGTACTCCTCCGGAACGAAAGCCTTGATCTCATCCTCGCGGTCGCAGATGATCTTGAGCGCAGCGGACTGCACCCTTCCTGCCGAAAGACCCCAGCGGATCTTCCTCTGGACCAGCTCGGAAAGCGAGTAACCTACGAGTCTGTCGAGGACTCTTCTTGCCTGCTGCGCGTCGACGAGGTGCATGTCTATAGTCCTCGGCTGTTTGACCGCGCTTTTGACGGCTTCCTTCGTGATCTCATTGAATGCTATCCTGCACTGCTCGTCCGGCTCGATACCCAGAAGATATGCAAGGTGCCAGGAAATGGCCTCTCCTTCCCTGTCCGGGTCGGTAGCGAGAAAGATCTTCTTGGCCTTTTTGGCCTCTTTCTTCATCTCCTGGATAACGGGGCCCTTGCCCCTTACTGTTATGTATTTAGGTTCAAAATCGTTTTCGATCTCTATTCCCATTTTGCTGGCGGGAAGGTCTCTTACATGGCCCACGCTCGCGAGGACCTTGTAGTTCGATCCGAGAAATCTGCCTATAGTTTTTGCCTTCGACGGCGACTCTACGATGACGAGATTTTTTCCTGCTTTTGCCTTTGTTTTCGTCTTGGCTTGTGCCATTTTTCCCTCCTATATATATGTCAACAGATATGGCAACTGTTTTCAAGTAAAGAATTATACAGTGATTTTCTCATTTTGCAAGGAATATTTTGCCGAGCGCCGTCCACACTATGCCCTTCATTTCCATCACGGTAACTATCCCGCTCACCGTTTCGGGAGCAAGTCCGACCGCCCTGCAGATCTCATCGACCGACTTTTCTCCGCCTGCCGAAAGGACCTCATATATGCGTTTTTCATCGTCGCCCATATCCTCCGCATCCGAAGCTCCGCGCATCGGACTGATGCCGAGATCATGCAGAAGATCGTCTATCACAACGAGGGGCATCGCGCCGTCCCGAAGAAGCATGTTGCTTCCTATCGCACACGGGTTATATATGCTTCCCGGAACGGCGTATACGTCCCGCCCCTGCTCCTCGGCAAGGCCCGCCGTGATGAGCGAGCCGCTGTTGAGCCCGGCCTCGCAGATGACGACTGCCTCCGAAAGGCCGCTGATTATCCTGTTCCTCCTCGGGAAGGTGTACTTCGATGCCGGCCGCCCCGGCGCAAGCTCCGAGATCACCAGTCCATCATGAGCTATCCTTTCCTTGAGGTCTCTGTTGGCCGCCGGGTAACACATATCTATCCCCGTCCCCAGAACTGCGATCGTCTTTCCGCCCGCGGCGAGGGCGCCTTCATGAGCGAAGGTATCGATGCCCCTTGCCATGCCGCTTACCACCGTGAGGCCGGCGCCCGCGGCGGCCTTTCCGATATCATAAGCAGTCCGCTTACCGTTCTCCGAAAACTTCCTCGAGCCCACCACGGCCGCGCACCTCGTCGCAAGAAGGCCGGCGTCTCCCATGCAGTAGAGTTTCTCCGGCGGATCCTTGATGCCCTTCAGCACCTCAGGGTACCGCGCGTCATCCATATCTATCACGAACCATCCCATATCTTCATCCCTTTCCTCTGTACTGGAGCGCCTCCGCGATGTCGGCCGCGCCGATGACGCCTCCCCCGCGAAGGTCGGCTATCGTGCGCGAGAGCATTATCGTTTTGTGGTACGTCCTCATAGTAAGCGGAAGCGTATCGTAAGCTTTTTCGATAAGCGACCTCGCCGCCTCGTCCATCACGCAGTATCTTTCGACATCCCTTGGCGCAAGCCTCGAATTGATCATGGCGGCGCCTCCGTATCTTTCCTTCTGCACCGCCCTCGCCTTCATAACAAGGGCCTTCATCTCGGCGGTCGACATCGTCCGCGCGCTGCTATCTATATCGCTGTACTTGACCCTGGGAACGCGTATGTGCATATCGACCCGGTCGAGTATCATCGGCGATATGTGCTTTTCGTATCTCGCTATATCTGCCGCGGAGCACGTGCACGGCTCGGAGTCATCTCCAAGGTGGCCGCACGGGCAAGGATTCGCCGCAGCAAGAAGTATGACGTCTCCGGGATAAGTGACCCTTACTCCGCTCCTGGTTATGGTCACCTTCTTCTCCTCGAGCGGCTCCCTCATCGACTCTGTCACCGCGCTTCTGAACTGCGGCATCTCGTCCATGAAAAGAACGCCTCTGTGCGCGAGGGAAAACTCGCCCGGTGCAGGAGGGCTTCCTCCTCCCAGAAGAGCCGCCCTCGTGATGTCGTGATGGACATGCCTGAACGGGCGCCTCTCGATCACTGGTGTATCTTCGTCGAGCAGGCCGGCTACCGAATAGATCATCGAAACTTCGAGCCTCTCATCGTCATCAAGATCTGGAAGTATCTGCGGCAGCCGCTTTGCCAGCATCGTCTTTCCCGAGCCCGGAGGACCGGTCATTATCATCCCGTGTCCGCCTGCGGCGCAGATTATGAGGGCCCGCTTTGCGGCCTCCTGCCCTCTGATATCACTGTAGTCCTCCGCAGGTGCGCCTGCTCC
>CAMNNG010000051.1 GCA_946545145.1 uncultured Bacillota bacterium | reverse complement strand
CGGAACATCGTGATCATAGATGACTTCGACAAGACTACGATAGCCGCTCTCAATACGCTTCTCAAGACGCTCGAAGAGCCGCCGGAAGGCACGGTGATAATGATGCTCAGCGAGAACACGGCGCTTCTTCCGCAGACAATCGTTTCGAGGTCTGTGGTCCTGAGGATGATGTCGTATGAGGACAAGAACGATCCCTTCCACAAGAAGGCTGAGGAGTTCATCGCTGCGGTATCAGAAAGATCGGAATACCTGAAGGTCAAGACGATAGTTGAGAGCATAGGCAAGGACAGGGACGAAGCAGTGCTGTTTCTAGACAGCCTCGAGGATGCTTACAGAGAACGTTTGCTCGGAAGAGAGCATGATATTAAGAAGGCGGACGTATTCAGAGCGATCGATGAGATCGAGACCGCCAGAGGCAGAATAAGAAGGAGTGTCGGCGTCGCTTACGCACTGAAAAGCATGGCGCTCGGCATAGGAGGACCAATATAGGATGATAACAGTTGTAGGAGTAAAGTTCAAAAGCGCGGGAAAGGTCTACTTTTTCGATCCTGCGGGATTCGACCTCAAAGCCGGTGATGATGTCATCGTCCAGACCGCCAGGGGACTGGAGTTCGGCACGGTGTCGTCGGACCCGCGGCAGGTCAAGAAGGCCGATGTGGTAAAACCCGTGAAGCCTGTCGTAAGGATAGCCAACGAACAGGACAAAAAGCGCCACGAAGAGAACCTGGCAAAAAGAGATGAAGCCATGAGGCTCTGCCAGGAGAAGATAAACAAACACCAGATCGAAATGAAGCTCGTCGATGTCGAGTTCACTTTCGACAACAACAAGATAATATTCTATTTCACAGCAGACGGAAGAGTCGACTTCAGAGAGCTCGTCAAGGATCTCGCATCGGTATTCAGGATGAGGATCGAGCTTCGCCAGATCGGCGTAAGGGACGAGTCGAAGATGCTCGGAGGCGTTGGAAACTGCGGACGCGGACTGTGCTGCCACGAGTGGATGAACGATTTCCATCCGGTCTCGATCAAGATGGCGAAGACGCAGAACCTCTCGCTCAATCCGACGAAGATCTCCGGTATCTGCGGAAGGCTGATGTGCTGCCTGCAGTATGAGAATGATGTATACATCGAACTGAAGAAGGGCATGCCGAATGTAGGCGACCACATCAGGATCAAGGAAGGTCCTGCCGTAGTCGTCGAAGCGAACATTCTCGAGCAGAAGATCAAGTGCCGCCTCGTTGAGGAGCCTGCTGACAAGGAGAACAACGTTCCCGAAAAACTCAGCAGCGAGGTCTACCAGATAGGAAAAGACGAGTTCAGACGCATGGACAAGAAGGGCCGCGGCAGAAAGAACGGCCGCAGGAACGACAGACGCCATGAAGTCGAAGACGAGGAAATGACGGAAGAACTCAAAAAACTCCTTAGAGACTGACGGAAAGTGTGATATCATGAGTGAACGTATCGATGAGATCGGCTTCGGCGGTCTTAGGCTCATTCAGGATCCCGATGATTTCTGTTACGGCATAGACGCTGTGATCCTTGCGGATCACGCCGCCCGTGGAGTAAGCAAAGAGCTTCTGAAAAAGGACGGCCTCAGCATTGCTGATCTCGGCACCGGAAACGGCATCGTTCCTCTGGTGCTTTCTCACAAGATCCCGGGATGTCAGATCACCGGAATAGAGATGGATGAGGGGCGCGCTGCGCTTGCTGAGAGGAGCGTTCTGCTCAACGGCCTCGGAGAACGGATCAGGATAGTGAACAGGGATATCTCTGTTCTTGGAGATACGTTCGAAGGACAGTTCGACGTAGTGACGATGAACCCGCCTTATTTCAAGAAAGGCAGCGGGATGATCAGCAGCGACCCTGAGAAAGCTTCCAGAATGACCGCAAGGCATGAGACGACTGCGGGCATCGAAGAGTTTCTCGCAGCTGCTTACAGGATGCTCAGGCCCAAAGGCGAAGCCTTCCTTGTGCACAGACCGTCAAGGCTTGCAGACATCATCTGCGCCGGCAGAAAGACGCACATGGAGCCCAAAGAGCTCAGGCTCGTCTGTCCGCACGAGGGCAGGGAAGCGAATATATGCCTGCTCAAGTTCGCTAAGGACGGCGGACCGGAGATGAAGGTCCTGCCTCAGCTTGTCGTCAGGAACGAAGACGGTTCATACACAAATGAAATAAATATTGCATATGAGCGTTGAAATTTACCATTATTTGGTGGATAATATAGGTGATACGGAGGTAACCCAATGGATATGATGATTTCAATTAAAGATGTAGGTCTGATACTTATATTCCTCGCTATAATCGCGCTTATTATTTACCTGATAGTCATGCTGAAGAGCCTTACTAACACACTGAAGCAGACGAATCAGGTTCTCGAAGACGTCAAGGTGGTGACTGAGGTCGCTCAGAGGAGAACGACTCAGGTCGACGGCGCAATGGACGACCTTCTGGGTTCGGTAAGCGGGCTCTCCAGATCGCTGAAAGGTGAGGAAAGCAAGATACAGGCCCTGTCTTCGATCGCGAAGTCAGCGGCTTCACTGGTCAACCTGATCAAGAAATAATCGAAACTGTTATATCTTGACAAGGCCTGCCGGTGTCTATATGATCGGTATGATTTGAAAGGAGAAAGAAATGAAAGCGACAGGAATCGTCAGAAAGGTCGACGAACTCGGAAGAATAGTTCTGCCGATCGAACTCAGAAGAACTATGGGAATACAGATCAAGGATCCTGTAGAGATCTTTGTCGATAAAGAATATATCATGCTGAAAAAGTATGAGCCGTCCTGCGTTTTCTGCGGCAGCTCCGATGACGTCGTAGAATTGAACGGAAAGGTCGTATGCAAAAAGTGTATTGAAGACCTTAAGAAACTTTAAAAAAAGTCCGGAGGATGAATGATGGCTAAACTTTTGTTGCAAAAAAGCGGTCCTTTGCATGGCGAAGTATCGATCAGCGGTTCCAAGAATGCTGTTCTGCCTATTCTGGCTGCCACAGTTTTGTGTTCGGAACCGTGTGAACTGTTCGATGTTCCAGGCCTGAAGGACGTTGACATAATGTGCAGACTGATAGAGTCCCTTGGTGCCAAGGTAGAGAGGAACAGAGAGGAAAACTCTGTTGCTATCGATCCATCTGGCATCACGGGTCACGTTGCGCCTGAGGAGCTCGTCAAGATGATGAGAGCTTCGATGGTCGTTATGGGTCCGCTTCTTGCCAGGATGGGCAAAGCGGTCATACCGCTGCCCGGCGGATGCGCCATAGGCGACAGACCTATCGAACTGCACCTCAAGGGATTCAAGGCCCTTGGCGCCGAAATCGATGTCAGCAAGGAGGGCGTCGTTACAGGCGAATGCGAAAAGCTGAGAGGTGCGAACATCTATCTCGATTTCCCGAGCGTTGGAGCGACGGAGAATATCGTTATGGCTGCATCCCTCGCTGAGGGCACCACTGTTCTTGAGAATGCTGCTCAGGAGCCGGAGATCGTCGATCTCTGTAATTTCCTGAACAAGATGGGAGCGAGGATCAAGGGTGCTGGAACTGACACTATCAAGATAGAAGGCGTGGAAAAACTCCACAGCGCAAAGCATGTGGTCATTCCCGACAGGATCGAGGCAGGAACGTACATGCTCGCGGCTGCGATAACGAGGGGCGTAGTTCTCATAAGGAACATGCTTCCCGATCACGTAAAGCCGATCATCGCAAAGCTTCGTGAATGCGGCGCTGAGATATATCAGACGGATGAAGGCGTCATCGTCAAGGCCGACGAAGGAACGCTCAGATCCACAGATATCAAGACGCTTCCGTATCCGGGATTCCCGACTGACCTTCAGTCGCCGTTCATGGCTCTTCTCACTACGGTAGAAGGACAGAGCGCTGTTATCGAAACTGTTTTCGAGAACAGATACATGCACGTCAAGGAGCTCAAGAAGATGGGCGCTGACATATCTGTCAAGGACAGATGCGCTATCATCCGCGGCGGAGCGAAGCTGAAGGGCGCCAAGGTCGCTGCTACAGACCTCAGGGCAGGTGCTGCTGTAGTGCTCGCCGGCCTGGTTGCTGAAGGCGTTACCGAGGTCTCGCAGATATATCATATCGAAAGAGGATATGAAGACTTCGTCGAGAAGATGGCAGGACTCGGCGCCATCATCAAACGCGTGGAAGACTGAGAATAGTCAGTATAATGTGATAAGCAAAACGGCAGGATAAATATTTTCTGCCGTTTTTTATTGCTTCGATGCTTTAGCGCTTTAAAATGTTAGAAAAAGTCTATAAAACGCTGTAGATTTTATCTATTGCTAGTGATATACTGTTTCACATCAAAAATATGAAAGGAGTTCTTTATAACATGAACAGAAAACCGAATCTTGCAGTAGTAGGCGCTACAGGCGTCGTTGGAACGACGTTCCTCAAAGTTCTCGATGAAAGAGATTTTCCTTTTGAAAATCTTTATATAATGGCTTCCGCCAAATCGGCCGGAAAAACTATAACATTCAAGGGTAAAGACTATGTCGTCGAGGAGCTTAACGAGCACTCGTTCGACAAACCGATCGACATCGCACTCTTCTCGGCAGGCGGCGCTGTTTCCGAAAAATTCGCACCGATCGCTGCTGAGCACGGAGTAGTCGTAGTCGACAACTCATCGCAGTGGAGAATGGATCCGGATGTTCCCCTGGTAGTTCCCGAAGTAAACCCGGGCGATATCGCTGACAACAACGGCATCATCGCAAACCCGAACTGCTCGACGATCCAGGCTATGCTTCCGCTGAAGGCTCTTCACGACAAATACAAGATCAAGAGGATCGTATACTCGACATATCAGGCTGTATCCGGCTCGGGCGTCAAGGGCATCGAAGACCTGAAGCAGGGTCTTGCCGGCAACGACCGCTGCGTCGCTTATCCGCACCCGATCGCAGGAAACTGCCTGCCGCACATCGACTCCTTCCTCGAGAACGGATACACGAAGGAAGAGATGAAGATGATCAACGAGACACACAAGATCCTCGGTGACGATTCGATCAAGGTAACGGCTACGACAGTCCGCGTACCGGTATTCGATTCGCACTCCGAGTCTGTCAACGTTGAATTCGAAAACGAGTTCGATCTTGACGAGCTTCGTCAGACGCTTGCTGACTTCCCGGGCATCATCGTACAAGACGATCCGGAGAACAACGTTTATCCGCTCGCAAGAGACGCTGCAGGCACAGACGAAGTATATGTCGGACGTATCAGAAGAGACTTCTCTGTCGATAACGGCATCAACATGTGGATCGTTGCTGATAACATCAGAAAGGGCGCTGCAACGAACACAGTACAGATCGCTGAAAAGGTCCTCGAGCAGCTTGATGACTAATTTCAAACGAGAGCGGCTCGCTTAATACGAAACTTTTTATCCCGGGCGCAAGAGGCGTCCGGGATTTTTATTACGGAGCATCGTTGACAATCATTGGAATAGGATGTAACTTAATAAATGCTGTGTATCTAATGGATATAGCATGTAACTAAAGGACAAAAGAACTAAAAATTCCAGGGGATGAAATATGTTTGCGTTGATTATAGGGGCAAGTAACGAATCTATCCATGCTATCAGGGTCGCAAAGAAAAAGGGTCTGCATGTTCTGGCTTTTGACGGAGATGCGGATGCCGAAGGCCTGAAGTACGCTGACGAATCTTTCGTAGTGGATATAAGAGATCCCGAGAATGTCATCAGGATCATAGACAGCAAAGGTATCGATCCGAAAGACATGATCGTTCTTCCTGTTCTGATCGGCAGGTATCTGATCACAACGGGAGCTGTCATAGATCATTACGGACTGACGGGAGCGCACAAAGAATCGGTGAATATCTGCACCGACAAATGGCTCTTTCATGAGACACTGGCAAAAAAGGACCTGCGTGACGCGGACTGCAAACTGGTTAAAGCCGGGGATGTTCCGTGCGAGCCGGCCGGTTTTCCTGTTATCATAAAGCCGAGATACGGCGCGGGAAGCAGAGGCGTCGTCTCAGTTTCGGGCCCGACGGAGTGGAAGGCCGAGATGGAAGGTTTTCCGTGCGACGAAGACTATGTGGTCGAAGATGAAGTTGCGGGAACCGAATACGGCGTGGACGGACTTGTCATGGACGGCTGTTTCCATCTTGTCTTTGTCAGAAAGAAGATCAATACCGAGCCCCCATTCAGGCAGTGCGTCGGATATCTGTCGCTGTCGGGAAGCTCCGGCGAGCAGATCGAAGATATGACACGGACATATATGGAAAAACTGATATCCGCGGCGGGGATAAAGAACGCTGTCATCCATGCGGACATAATCATCAGAGATGACGACGGAAAGCCCTTCGTGATCGAGATGTCAACAAGGCCCTCAGGTCACAGGCTCCATGATGTTTTCACCCCGCTGGTAACAGGGGTGGACGAGGTCTCGGTATATATAGATCATACCCTTGGCCGCGACACATGGACTGATCCCGAAAAGAAAGACGAAGTATATATGATCAGATACTTCGACATAGAAGATGAGATACGCAGGATACCTGACAGCGAGCAGCTGATGAAAAAGTATGATCTTCTCGACTATGAATGCAATATGACTGAAGGCGAGATCAGAAAGATCAAAGACGGTCACTCCCTGATGGGAAGAGGCTATTTCATACTGAAAGAGAAAACAGAAGGATCTGTCTGCAGCAAAGCCGACAGACTGCTTGAAGAATATGTGTAGGAAGGTGTATTTATGGACAATTATCTGATACCGGTGATACCGTTTCATGACCAGATCCTCGCAAGGGGCGAAGGCTCGTACGTCTATGACACGGAAGGAAAAAAATATCTCGATCTCAACTCGGGACAGTTCTGCACGATCCTCGGCCATTCGAATGAGGAACTGGTGGGATGTGTCACTGAGGCTGCAAAAACATTGGTGCATACAAGTTCGGGCATGATCTCAAAGAGCACTCTTGAGGCCGCTGAAAAACTGAACAGAGTAAGCGGACAGATGGACGCAAGGAGCATCACACTTAGCACAGGCGCCGAGGCTGTAGAGTTCGCGATAAGATATGCAAAGCACATCATGAAAAAAGAAGGCCTGATCTGCTTCT
Organism: uncultured Bacillota bacterium; assembly: GCA_946545145.1. Taxonomy (GTDB): domain Bacteria; phylum Bacillota; class Clostridia; order Peptostreptococcales; family Anaerovoracaceae; genus UBA3738. The sequence continues at coordinate 1,196 of CAMNNG010000051.1, read as the reverse complement.
CAAAGGGATATCACGGCCTCACTCTGGGAACACAGAGCATCACTTTCGGCGGAGTATACACTGCTCCCCATGTTAACGATATCTTCCCGGTCAGCATAGCGGAAGAGGATACGCTTAAGGAGTGCATCGAAGAGTTCAGAAGCACTGTTGCTGCACACAAAGATGAGATAGCAGCTGCAGTGATGGAGCCGATAGTCTCTGTCGGAGGAATGATCTTCCCTGACGGTGAGTACTTCAGAGAAGTCTCCTCCATATGCAGAGAAAATGATATACTTCTGATACTGGACGAAAGCCAGACAGGATTCGGACGTACAGGAAAATGGTTCTGCTTCCAGCAGTTCGATATAGTTCCCGATATGGTCGTTTGCTCAAAGGGCATAGGAATGGGATTCCCTGTTTCCGCAGTACTCTTCAGCGGCGAGCTCTGCCGTGAGAGAGAGTTCACTATGACGCATTACAGCTCGCATCAGAACGATCCTTTTGCAGCAAGCATCATCTCTTTCGGGATAGACAGTATCGAAAAAGACGGCCTGCTCGATTCGAACAGGGAGAAGGGCGCTTACTTCCTCAGCAAACTCGAGGAGCTGTGCAGCACAAACGCGATGTACAGAAAGCCCCGCGGAAACGGCATGATGCTTGGAACGGACCTGTTCATTGAAGGAGTGACGGACTATAGACCGTACTATCAAAAGCTGTACGATAAGGCGGCAGAGAAGGGACTGCTGATCCAGGGCACGGACGGCGGACGCGTACTGCGCTTCCTTCCGGATTATCTGCTTACGAAAGATGATATAGACTTCTGTGTCAAAGTTTTAGGAGAAATAACGCTATGATGAAAGATTTTACATATTTCAACCCGGTAAAGGTTTTCTTCGGAAGAGATCAGATCGGAGCGAATCTTGCGGGCACGCTCGGGCAGTATGGAAAGAAAGTCCTCATGGTATACGGCGGAAATTCCATACACAGAACGGGCGTATATGACAGGGTCATGAACGAGCTCGAGGGATTCGAAGTGTACGAACTGAGAGGCATTGAGCCGAATCCTGACGTATCCTCGATCAGGCAGGGAGTGAAGATCTGCAAAGAGCACGATATCGATGTCGTGCTCGCTATAGGCGGCGGCTCTGTAATAGACGCATCCAAATGGACTGCGGCGGCTGCCTGCGTCGATCATGACGCATGGGATTTCTTCAGTA
>CAMNNG010000050.1 GCA_946545145.1 uncultured Bacillota bacterium | reverse complement strand
GTGCCCTTAAGGCGAAAAATGAAAGAGATTTTTCCTATATCGTGCCATTGTAAATATGCATACTCCCGAGGCGCTTTCATAACAGAATTGATATTGTGTGAAGTTTTTCACGGGGGTATAATTACAATATGAGGTAATTTTCTGAAAAATCACGAAAGGAGCAAGTGGTATGGAGAAAAAGATCTATGACGCTTACCTCAAGATCATTGAGGCCGAGCTGCTGAAATCTCTAGGGTGTACGGAGCCGGCTGCTGTCGCTTTCACAGCTGCCAAGGCTACGACACTTCTGGGCAAAATGCCTGAAAGCATGGAAGTCAATTCCAGCGGAAACATCATCAAGAATGTTAAAGGTGTCATCGTGCCGAATTCTGGCGGCTTGAGAGGGATCGCACCGGCGGCTATACTGGGCATGCTGGTCAACAAACCGGAGATGGAACTCGCCATTCTGGACGGGGCTACTCCGGAGGATACCGAAAAAGCCAAAGAACTCCTGCAGACAGACTTCTGCAAGAGCACATTAGAAGAAGGAGAGGGAAACCTCTTTGTAGACGTGACGGTCAGAGCAGGTGATGAGAGCGCCAGGGCCGTCATCAGAAAGAACCACACTAACATCGAGCTCCTCGAGAAGAACGGTGAAGTCCTCCAGCAGGGCAGGGCTGAAGAGGATGGAGCAGATATCGGAGAACTGAAGAAACTGCTGAACGTAGCTGACATCGTCGAATTCGCGAAGTGCGTAGATGTCGAAGATGTCAAACCGTTCATAGGACCTGCTATCGAGTGCAACATGGCGATCGGTGAAGAGGGCCTGAAGGGCGGCTACGGAGCAGAAGTCGGAAAGACTCTCATCGAAACATATGGAGACGAAGACGTACTCGTAAGACTTAAGGCCAAGGCGGCTGCCGGATCCGACGCGAGAATGGCGGGAAGCGTTCTTCCTGTAGTAATCAACTCGGGCAGCGGCAACCAGGGCATAACGATCACATGCGGCGTCACAGAATTCGCGAACGGAATCGGCGCAAGCGAAGAAGAGACGTACCGTGCGCTTACTATAGCGAACCTGATCTCTGTCCACATCAAGAGACACATCGGACCTCTGTCCGCTTTCTGCGGAGCGGTCAGCGCGGGAGCCGGAGTATCGGCCGGCATCACATACCTGCAGGGCGGCACGACAGAGCAGATCGGCATGGCCATTACGAACGTGCTCTGCGACATGGGCGGCGCAGTCTGCGACGGAGCCAAGGCATCGTGCGCAGCCAAGATCGCTTCATCGCTCGACGCAGCAGTAATGGGCAGCAAGATGGCTCTTGCGGGCAGAGTATATCAGCCGGATGAAGGCCTCGTTCTCGACAACGTTGACGAGACGATCAAGAGCGTAGGCTATGTAGGCCGCGTCGGCATGAAGGAGACAGATATCGAGATCCTTCACGTAATGCTCGGCGACAGGGACCTTTCGCTGTAAAGGTGAGTCGGCGGACCCGGAAGAGCCGCGCCGGCAAAGCGAGTTATTATATAGAAAAAATTTGAAAAAAATCGGTCGAATTTTCAAAAACCCCGGGGAACTCCGGGGTTTTTTGTATCTACAAAAAAGAAAGGCAATGATATATAAGCTGATCAGGTTGACAGGGCGGCATCCGTCAGAAAAGAAGGCGGACGCCGGGGTTTAGGAAGAGAGGAGGAAGAAGGTGAACAGAGAAAAGCGAGGAACAAGGGTGATGCGTCTTGCGTCAGCCATTGTGCTGTGCGCAGCTATGGTCTTCACCATGTGTCCCTTGACAGCGTTTGCTGATGACGGGGACACGGACGGTCCGAAGGACAATGACTATGTAAAGTATTACTATGACTCTGCAAAGCCGAATGTACGGACCGGATACAAGAAGATAATACTGGACCCGTGCACATATACAGATGTGACGAACAATACGAAGCAGACGTTGAATGTGGCCTTTCTTGAGGGCGTAGTAAAGGATAGGCTCATCGGTCAATGGGCGCCGGTCGCAGATACTATCTTTGCTTCGGAAGGCGAGAGAGCCAACTATATAACCGATGCAGAATATGCTGACAAATTTCGCTCGACATCGGAATCGCGCCACTATCCTAATGTAAAGAATGTTCTTTCGAATCCGGAATCACAGAAAAGCTCACTGTGGGGAAAGGAAGACGGTGGATGGGCATGTACGGGAATATGCACAGCGATCAGCCTCCAAGAAGTCAGACAGGCGATGGGTCAGCATATCATCGATGGAATGAATACTCACAGTCAGGCGACTGCAGGCAAAATACTGAATGATTCCCCGCTCGGAAAGAGGATCAAATTTCTCGATGTAGAACAGAAGAAAGATGACAACGGAAATGTTATCCCGGAGCAGATATTCTATTCGATCGTATCGAGGGTGAGCAGAGAAGGAACATCTGATCTGAGAACATGTTATTACAACTCGTTTGGTATCGTGTTCTATGATTTCGAAGTGAATCCGCTTGTAGATGAGAATGTCGAATACTTCTATCCGGAGTACGAAAAGGAAGAAGAGGAAGAAGAGGATGAGGATGATCCGACGAATGAGGCAGATACGCTGGGAGCAGGACTGACTTCAAATAAGGACGGCAATGCTGTTTACGCGGAGAACAATTCTACGTCGGAAAACACCGTGGCTCTTTCATTTACAAACACGCAGAGCACGGAGGTCAGCACATCCGTTGAAAAGAGCAAGGAGATAACCTTCGGTCAGCACTTAGGTATCGGCATCAATTTCGCCGGGGAGACTGGAAATCCGGCGACATTACTGCCATTTCCTCGTGTGTCGCTCCAGTTCGATTTCACGTTTGAGGAAGCTTACAGAAGCGTATACCAGGAAGGCAAGACGACCAAGAGGGAAACGTCACAGGCTGTCACTACAGAAGCAAAGCTGCCGCCTCAGACGGCTTTAGAGATCAGCCAGATCAGCGAGAACAAGGATATCACAGTCGATTACAATACACCGGTCGCGATCACATATAAAGTGGCGATATTCTCTCTCGGCGGTCATAACTACGCAGATGGTGTAGACTTTTATCAGGGGTCAAGAGATCACAGTGAATATTGTACGATCTTCGGATCCGATTATGGCGATGGAGGAACGATCGCCGTCTCGAACCTCTATAACAGAGCTGTAAAGAATGTCAACATGACAAACTACGACAGGGACTACGGCAAGACATACGGCCGCTTCAGAAATCCCGGAGGACGTGACCACAGCATTGATCATGTGGAATGGACCAAGATGAGCGAAGACCACAAGACTGAGGTCACAAACGAGGTCAACGAAATATTGGGCAATGTTCCGATGTGTCCATGCGGGACGTCGATGAGTGTCGCGGGGCGTGCGTTCACATCTCATGTGAACAGGATCGTGCCTATCTATCCGCTGCACACAGTGAAAATGGCTAAGGGCGTTCCGGATGAATATGAGATGAACGTTGGTGACAAGTTCGCTCTTGACGGGATCGATCTGGAAGGGCTGAATGAAAACAACGTTCCGTATTACGGATTTGATGAGAGCGGCGGACACTGGGTATGCTGCGACGAACACGGCGTAGTCCAGACATCGAGCGATAAGGTATCGATCACACCGCACAATGCGGCGACGGGAAGGAACATACTTACCGCGAACCAGGAGGGGGTACAGTATCTCAGATGGGTGCTCAATTCCGATACGAAATATACATCATACAATGACCCGACCGCAGCAGAAAACGGCAAGTTCAACACACAGATCATCAAGATCAGCATCACGGACAGACCGTTCGACGGAGCAGTGGATCTCACAGGAGAATATACCGGATATGTAAGCGACGAAAGCGAACTTTTGTCCGCGAACGGCCTCAAGGCGACAGTGGAAGATGCCACAGGAAAAGAGATCAGCAGACCGGTCTTCTGGGAGGCTAAAGAAATGAACGGTCTCAGCGTGGACTCCGCGGGAAATGTCCGGTTCACAGAACCCGGCAAGTATCATGTAAGGGTATATGTCCAGGGCTCGCAGGGCAAGGTCTATTCGCCCGGCTGGGTCGAGATAGAAGCTCTTGCCAAGAAGAAGCTGGACAAGCTGACTATATCCGATGTGACGGATCCGAAGACTCTGGCAACGCTCGTTCTCGGAGATGGTTCGGATGAGGTCGATCTCTCGAAACTCAAGTTCACAGCTGAAGACCAGTACGGCAACGACTGGCTCGTGGATACGGATACTTTGAAATGGGTCGTCAACGGAAACGAGATCAACGGAAATGTGTTCAAGCCGACTCAGGCCGGAACATACGAGATCCAGTTGAGATCCGGAGACGTGACATCTAACAAGCTGACGCTGAAGGTCGATGAAGCAAGAGCTCTCGAAACGCTTGAGATAGCATGCGACAAACTGACGAAGGACGGCCTCGGAGTCGGAGAGGGCTACGAGCTCGATCTTGCGGATGTAGAGATAACGGCAAAAGACCAGTACGGAGAAGATTGGGATCTTTCAGGCGAGACCCTTGACTGGACAGCTGACGGCATCTACTCGGCAGTAGAGCAGGGCAAGCTTACAGGAAAGTATAAAGGAAACGGCAGCCTGAAACTCGTGATAGGCTCAGTAGAGTCCAATACGCTTAACTATACGGTATCCAAGAAACCGTACGTAGTCGAGATAATAGATGTAAGCGATGAGACTCTCTACGAGGATGAGCCGTTCGCGCTCGCGGACGTCAAACTCTCGGCGAGAGACCAGAACGGAGATGCTTACACGTTCACACAGGCGGAGCTCGACAGCATTGAGTGGACTGTGACGGACAAAGGAACGATCAAATCGGACAAGGTGACTTATGACGCGAACAGCAGGACGGTCATCGTGCCTGAAGGAGCCATCACCAACGATGACGGCACTACGGGAAGCGTCGTACTGACAGGCAAATTCGTGAACCTCAACAAGAAGGAAGTCACAGGCGAGCTGACGATCGATGTCAAGCAGCAGCCGATATTGAAAGAACTGACTCTGGCGCAGAAGGATCCTGATGCTGTCATACGCTCGGAAGAGCCGGTAAGATGCATAGACTTCTTCGATATCACAGGCAAAGACCAGTACGGAGAAGACTTCGACCTCACGAACAAGTCGCTTACTTTTGCGAGCAGCAATGAAGAGGCTTATGTAATCAGTGACGCTCAGAACAAAGAGAAATGCGCGATCACAGGAGTGACGCCGAAGCAGGAGTCGAACATCACTGTGTCGGCGACCAACAGACGCGGGGATACGATCACGAGCAACGAGGTAACGATGAAAGTGCCGCGCGTCAGAACTCTCGAGGATGTAGGCTTCACAGATGTTCCTGAAATGCTGCCGCTCGGAGCGGAGATAGATATGAAGGAACTCGGTCCGGTATGCTATGACGATGAAGGCGTTGCTTACACGGACGAAGAGCTGGAGGCTTACCCGGCGAAGATCACGTTCTCGCTCGATGCGGGCGTGACAGGCGCAGTGCTGGATGTTGGAGCGAACAAGCTGTCGACAGGAAACAGGATAGGCGAGATCACCGTATCCGCAAGCGCGGTCAACAAGTCGACGACGAAGGTGGTCAAAGACCAGAACGGCAACGATGTCGAGACGGGAGTCAAGATCTGGGTCGGTCCGAAGGTAGAAAGCGTAGCGCCTGAAAAGGCGGTCATGGACGGCGACGGCGGAAAGAACACAGTGACGCTGAAGGGCAAAGGTCTGATAAGCGGAATGAAGGTCATCATCTCCGATGAGAACGGAAATGAGGTCCAGACAGCTGTGACGAACGGCAGCCAGACGAGCCAGCAGGCAGAGGTAACGCTGCCGAAGGAGATGACGTCTGACAGGACTTACACAGTATCCTGGCAGGCAGGCGACACGACCGTGATCCCTGACCCTGCAGTCACGATAACAGTGAAGGCGCACAAACTGCAGAATGTCGAGGCTAAAGCGGCCACATGCACAGAGGACGGAAGGCTCGAGCACTGGAAGTGCGCGGAGTGCGGCAAGTGCTATCTCGACAGTCAGGCAGATCATCATATAGCGGCGGATAAGACTGTGGTCAAAAGGCTTGGCCATGACTGGGGAGCAGGCAAGGTCAGCGCGGCAACATCCGGCGCGAACGGTATGATCAAATTCATTTGCGCGCAAGATGCTTCGCATATCAGGACGGAAAAGATCCCTGTCCTGCTGTCGAAGATGAGCGCAGGGAAAAAGTCGATGACCTTCACATGGACGAAGGTGCCGCAGGCCGACGGATATGATATCTTCTTCGCTAAGTGCAACGGAAGAGAGACTCCTCTTTCATGCAAGCGCGTCAAGACAGTCGGAAAGGACAAGGCGCTGAAGTGGACTAAGAAGAAGCTGAAGAAGGGCGTTTGCTATAAGGGTTATGTACAGGCTTACCGTCTTGTGAAAGGCAAGAAGCAGTACATCGCGAAGAGCGCCCTGGGACACAGCGTGACAGGCAACGTAAACAGGTATTATACCAATGCGAAGAAGATCATCCTCAAGAAGAAAGCCATTACGGTGGCTAAGGGCAAAACGGCGGTGATCAAAGGCGCAAAGATAACGAAGTGCGTCAAGGGAAGAGATCTCGTGTCGCATGAAGCGAAGTTCAGATACGCGACGAGCGACAAGGCGGTCGCGAAGGTCTCAAAGAGCGGCAGGATCACCGGAGTCGCGAAGGGCAAGTGCAAGATCTATGTCTTTGCGACGAACGGAGTGCGCGCGGCAGTGACAGTGACTGTCAAATAGCATGCAGCCTGCCGGCGCAGAGGAGATAAAAATGTTTTAGAGAAACGGGGAAGCAGTGATCCTGCTTCCCCTGTTCGTTATAGTTATACTTCAGAATGATTCGGACAATTAGATTGCAAAAGTGACGACTCTTATTCTATAATGTGAGCAAGGGTTGGTTTTCGGTGGTGATCCAGCCGGGTCGCCGCATCAGGCGGGAGAAAATGCATGCTTACAGATGATGAATTATATCACCTGTTCCTGAAGGGAGATACAAATTCATATGATGAACTGATGATCCGCTATGGCGACAGCCTGACTGTCTATCTGAACGGATACCTGCACGACTGGCAGGACTCCGAAGACCTGATGATAGAAGCGTTCGCAAGGATCATGGTGAAAAGGCCGAGAATGAATGAGGGCAAGTTCAAGGCTTACCTTTTCAAAACGGCGCGCAATCTCGCGTCGCGTTTTTATTCTGTAAAACGACGCGTGGACTCTTTTAGTCTGGACAGCATGGACCCGGATGTGCAGAGCATAGTGCTGGCGGGCAGCCGGGCGGCGAATGATGAACCCCACGGAGCTGCAAGGATGGCAGCTGATGAGCGCCGGAAAGTGCTGCTTGAATGCATGGGAAGGATAGACCCGGAGCTGAAAGAGGCTTTGTGGCTGGTATATATAGAGGAACTGACATATAAGGACGCGGCCCTGGTCATGGGTGTGAAGCCGAAGAGAGTGGACCATCTTCTGACAAGGGGCAAGGAACATATGCGTAGAGAGCTGGCAAAGGAAGGTATCACGAATGCGTACGAATGAGGAAAGGATAGAGGCGATGCACAGACGCGCGGCGCAGCTGGCTGAGGCCGAAAGGGCAAAGCGGGCAGTAAGGGCGCGCCTTATTGGCGCGGGCGCGGGAGCTGTTAGCTTTGCTGCTGTGATCCTCCTCGCGGTGATGATGCCGGATCTGTCTGATAATGCCGCGCCCGCCGGCGCAGGAAGCGGGATGAGCGGAAGCATCTTCGCGGCGAACGGTTATCTTGGATATGTCGTGATCGGCATCGTCGCCTTTCTGCTCGGCGCAGCGGTCACGGTCTTTTGCATCCGCCTGAAAGATTATTCTGATTCCGGCGGCGCGATGAAGGACGATCAAACGCCCGGCGGGGGCCGGCAGACAGGGAGAGATGATGATGCTTGAGCATGGGCTTAACATTTTTCAGATGACGGCAGCAGCCGCATGCATGGCGATCGCTACAGCGCAGGCGGTCCGGCGGAGGAGCAGGCTGTGGATGCTCTATGCCATGTTCGCGGGAACATATTTCCTGGGCGATCTGTGGTGGACCCTGTATCTGCATTTCTACGGATCATCTGCCCCGGATTCGTTCATCCCGTACATGAGCTGGGATGCGGCCATGCTTTTTTTGCTGGTCATATCTATGCAGTACAGCATAGATCCCGATCTGAGCGGAAGGGTCAGATGGACGACAGCGGTGGTGACTGCGGTTTTCGTGACAGTGATGGCGCTTGTTTTCATGCAGTATGGCGCTTACTTCAACAATACGGTCACTGCGGTCCTGATGGGACTTCTGATCTGGAATGCGTGGATCCGCCTGATGGGCAGGAGCGGTGAAGATGCCGAGAAAGAGAAGCGCGCGGTCTGCGGGGTCGTTATGCTGTATTGTTTTGTGGAGTATGGCGAGTGGCTGGCGAGCTGCCTGGATTATGATTCCCCTTTGAGGAATCTGTATTTTGTATTTGACTTCCTGCTCACTGTAAGCATAGCGCTGCTCATCCCGGCGCTGGGAAAGGCAGGTGAGAG
>CAMNNG010000049.1 GCA_946545145.1 uncultured Bacillota bacterium | reverse complement strand
CCCGGGAAGGCGAGTACGTTGTTGATCTGGTTCGGGAAGTCCGAACGTCCTGTCGCGATGACGACAGCGCCGGCTTCTTTTGCTTCATCCGGGAAGATCTCCGGTGTCGGGTTCGCGCAGGCGAATACGACGGGGTCGGGATTCATGGAAGCTACCATTTCCTTTGTTACGAGGCCCGGAGCGCTGACGCCGAGGAAGATGTCTGCGCCCTTCATAGCGTCCGCAAGAGTTCCCTTGACCTTGTTCTTGTTCGTCATCTGTGCGATCTCTTCCTTGAACGGGTTCATGCCTTCAGTACGTCCCTCGTAGATCGCGCCCTTGCTGTCGCAGAGGATGGCGTCCTTGAGGCCGTAGCTCATGAGAAGTTTTGTGATAGTGATGGCTGCTGCGCCTGCGCCGCTGACGGCAAGAGTGCAGTCTTCCCACTTCTTGCCCGTGACCTTAAGAGCGTTGATCATGCCGGCCAGAGTGATGACGGCCGTTCCGTGCTGGTCATCGTGGAAGATGGGGATGTCGCATTTTTCCTTCAGTTTCCTTTCGATCTCGAAGCAGCGCGGAGCGGAGATGTCCTCGAGGTTGACCCCGCCGAAGCTTCCGCTGATCAGATAGATCGTGTTGACGATCTCATCGACGTCCTTGCTCTTGATGCAGAGCGGGAAGGCATCTACATCACCGAATGCCTTGAACAGTACGCATTTTCCTTCCATAACGGGCATGCCTGCTTCAGGACCGATATCGCCGAGGCCGAGGACGGCGGAACCGTCTGTGGCTACCAGGCACATGTTCCAGCGGCGTGTAAGCTCGTAGGAGAGGTTGACGTCCTTCTGGATCTCGAGGCACGGCTGCGCAACGCCCGGTGTGTAGGCTGTCGACAGGTCGTGTTCGTTCTCAACGGGTACTGTGCTGATTACTTCTATTTTGCCTTTCTTGTCATAGTGCATCTTCAGGCTTTCTTCTGCATAGTTGTGGTTTGCCATTTTGTTCTCCTTTCAAAGTAACGTTCGGATACTTTATCTATTCTACTACATTAGGCTTGGATATGCTTTCTGTTTTTTTCGCTTTCGTCATATTGCGATCAGGCGAAGAATATCGGTACCATTACCGAGGCCATCAGGATGATGAACGCGCCGCCGAGTCTCGAAGAGATCTGTGCGAACGGCATCAGCTCCATTCTCTTGGAAGCCATCAGTACAGCTACGTCGCCTGTTCCGCCCATGTTGGCCATGCAAAGTCCTGCTGTGATAGCTGCTTCGATCGGGTAGAATCCTACGAGTCTTCCGATGACGCCTGCACCGATGATAGCGCCGAGTACTACTACGAATACGAGGACGATGTATGTCGGAGTCATGGCCTCGATGATCTGGCCCATGTCTGTGTAAGCGATACCGATGCCGAGCATCAGAGCGCCTGTCCAGTTCGTCGATACGAACTTGTACCATACTGCCGCTGCGTTTTCATATTTTTCAGGGATGATGCCCGTGCACTTAGCTACAGCAACGGAGATGATCATCCATGCATACGGGTGGATGTCGAGGCCTGCCATAGCGATGAGCTTGGCTACGACGCTGCCGAATGCGAAGAAGCATGTTGCTACTACGAGGCCTGTTGCATAGTCGCCGAGACCTGTTGCTACAGCGTCATTGTCCTTCTGCTTGAGGGACTCATCGTCTGTTCTTACGAGCTGGCCGTTTCCTGTGAGGGCCGGCACAGCCTGTCCGAGTCTGTTGAGAAGTCCGCCGCATACGATGGCGAAAGCGTTGCCGAGAGCTACAGCCGGAACGAGTCTTCCCATGATCTGCTCAGCCGGGATGCCGAGCGCGCTTTCAAATACCTTGGAGATCGGTACAGCGCCTGCTCCCATGCCGCCGCCCATGATCGGGATGCCTATGTAAGCGATCGATTCGCCGGAGTCCATTCCGAACATCTTTCCGAATACGGATACGAGGACGAGGGCCAGTGCGACAGCACCTATGATGCACGGCAGATATCTGATGGCCGCGCTGATGAGGAGTTTGCGGTTCATGCCCAGGATGGATCCTGTGATCAGGGCCGCGATGTAGAAATCGAGGAAGCCGCCGTCCGTCATGAACGTTGTGCATGTTTCAACTACCGGCTCAGGAATGATGTTCGCATATACGAGGGCTGCGCCTCCGAAGATACAGACGATCGCTCCGCCGCCGAGGAATGTCTTGATGATAGGTGTTACGTTACCGATCTGGTTGAGAAGGGCACCGAATACCATAAGAAAGAGGAATGCTCCTACCATGCCGCCAGGAAGTACTCCCAGGGCGCACGCCGCCAGAATGATGACAGCGATGACAGTGAACATCTTGAGGTCTATTCCCATGACCTCGATTTTGTTCTTGCCGAGTTGTTCCATAATGACTCCTTTCAAAACTACTTCTAAGAAATAAAAGAATAAGATGCTCCGATGGTAGCACCTTATTTTTTCAGTTGGAATCATTGCAACTTTTAAAATAACTTAAGAAAGTAAAGAAAGCGGAGAGAGATTTGCACCGGCTCACTCGCCCTTGAGTCTGTAAGTGATCCTGGGCCTTCCGCCGGTCTGATAGTCGACTATGCTCTCAGCTCTGTCGTTTTCGATGAGGTAGTTCATGTAGCGCCTGATCGTGACCTTTGAAAGTCCGGCTTTTTCGGAAAGCAGCTCGCAGCTGACCGGCTCTTCTCCCGCACCCGGGATATGCTCGAGCAGGCCTTCCAGAGTGGCGCTCTGTATGCCTTTTTCCTGCGGCTTTTGGACCGGCTCCAAAGAGGGGCCTGCTTCTGCCGCGCCGAGCAGGCGGTCTATCTCTTCCTGCGAAAGAGTTTCGGTCTGCGCGTCTTTTTCGTGCTTGGCCAGGTATTTCGATATCGCCTGAGCGAATCTGTCGAATTCGAAGGGTTTTACGAGATAGTCGAGGACTCCGAGGCTGAGCGCGCTGTTTATCACAGTAAGCGAATTGGCAGCGGTCACCATGATGACTTCTGTGTCATCGCCCCTGGAGCGGAGCTTTCTGAGAAGGTCGAGCCCGCTCATATCGGGAAGATACATGTCGAGGATGATGAGGTCGATCTTTTTCTTTTCAAGAAAAGCAAGGGCGTCTGCCGCATTGGCGAACACGCCTGCGTTGATGACTCCCGGCATTTTTCCAAGGTAGTTCGTATTGATGAATGAAACCATAGGATCATCTTCGACTATTATCGCTTTGATCATTATATCTTTGCGCTCCTTCTTCTGTACTGCTCATAGATGTTCACACACTATCATCTTCATTAAAGAGATAAAACCATTGTAAAATATAAAAATACTTTAGAAAGTAAAGAAAACGGACCGTTATACAGAGGCCTGTTCGCCCTTGATCATGATATTTATCATCGTTCCTTCTCCCGGCTCCGATTCTATGTCCATGACGGAGTCATATCCGCCGAGTATCTTTCTGATAAGACCCATGCCTATGCCGTGGCCTTCTTCGGTCTTTGTCGTAAAGCTTTCTCTTTTGATCTTTTCGATCGTCTCCTCCGTCATTCCGCATCCGGTGTCGCTTACTGAAATGAAGAGACCGTCTTCATCTTCCTTCGCGACCATAGCAACCTCGCGCGGCCTGCCTTCGACTGAGGCGAGGGCATCGAACGAGTTCTCGATAAGATTGCCGATGATCGTGACGAGGTCGGCTGAGGAGAGGATGCGGCTGTGCTCGGGCACGAAGCTGTCCTTTCTGACGGTGAAGTCGATATTGAGCTCGCGGGCGCGGCTCCTCTTTCCGATGAGGAGGGCGGCGAGGGTATCGTTCATGATGCACTGGCGGATGGTGTCCGCTTCGGAGTCGTTCTCCGCTGAGGACTGTATATATTCGATCGCCTTTTCGGATTCGCCGAGCTGCAGCAGGCCCAGGATGACGTGCATCTTGTTCTTCGTCTCGTGGGTCGAAGCTCTGAGGGCGGATATGATCTGGTCGATACCTGTCAGCTGGGCAGCCATCTTCGTTGCTTCCGTCTTGTCTCTGAGGACGACGAGGTCGCCCAGGAAAACGCCTTTGTCGATCAGAGGGATGATGTCGATAAGGAACGTATTGTCGCCCGACCTTACTGTCTGCGCGGAAACTACCTCCCGGCCGGAGCGGAGGGGGGCGATGTGTTCGCTTACGAAATCCACAGTCTGATCGGCTCCGCCTCGCGAAAGCATCTGCGATGCAGTTTTGTTGACGTACTCGCAGCGGCTGTCTTCATTAACGAGCAGGAGACCTTCTTCAAGCTCGTCGAGGATGCCTTCCCGCTGTGTGAACATCCTTGCGATCTCATAGGGCTCGTAGCCGAGAAGCTGGAGCCTGATCCTGCGTCCGGCGAAGAAAGCGAGGATGCCTGCCAGTATCGTGGAAGCGATGAATATCAAAAGGATCATAAGAGCCTGATTCCGCCTCATCTGAGCGATGTCGACGGATTCTCTGCTGACCATGACAAAGCCGAGGACCGTGCCGTCTTCGTCCTTCATGCTCGTGAAGTGGCGCCTCTGATCGGCTCTGGTGCCGGTCCCGTCGACGATGTAGCCGCTCTCGCCGTTCACAGCTCTTACTTCATCTCCACCGACAAAGTGCTTTCCGATCAGCTCATGGTCGGGGTGGTAGAGCCTGATCCCGTCAGGAAGGGCGAGGGTGATGTAGTCGATAGTCTGCTCGCTTCTTACGAGCTTGTCCAGAAACAGCATCGTTTCGGGAGACACTTTTTTGTCCTTGAATGCCTGCCTTACGCCGGGCTCGTTCGTCACTACGGTAGCCATGTCTCTGATGGAGTTGTCTGTTATGACGGATATCGAGTGCATGTGCACGGCGAATATCGTCATGCCGACAGCGCCGAGTATCAGAGCGATGATTATCATATATGAAATAAAAAATCTCGCGGGAAGCGACATATTCTTCTTCATAGCGTTGACCTTTCGTAAATACCATTCGTTCAACTAATAGTAACACATTAATATGAATGGGATATTATAAAAAAATAATATCGATAGTACTTTTGGCGATTTCGCTATATAATCAGAATATACTGAAACAGGAAATATCATGACGCAGCGGAGAAAGAAAATGAGCAGATACAAAATAGTTGTACTGGACGGATACAGAGAGAATCCCGGCGACCTGAGCTGGGCGCCGGTGGAGGCGCTCGGAGATCTTACGGTGTATGACAGAACGTCGTATGAGGAGTCGGATCTCATCGCCGAGAGGATAGGCGATGCGGACATAGTCATCCTGAACAAGACTCCGGTAAGCAAAGAGACCATGGACAGATGCCCGAACATCAAGGCGATAACTGTGCTGGCTACAGGCTACAATATCGTCGATGTCGAATACGCGAAAAAGAAGGGCATCACCGTTATGAACATCCCGGTGTACGGCACGAATATAGTAAGCCAGTACGCCGTCGGACTTCTGCTTGAGATATGCTCGCAGTACGGCCACCATGCAAGGGCCGTCGCCGAGGGGCGATGGAACACGGATCCCGACTGGTGCTTCTGGGACACGCCGCTGATAGAGCTTCACGGAAAGACGGCAGGCATAATAGGTCTTGGAAGGATAGGAAAGAGGACGGCCGAGATACTCGGCGCGCTCGGCATGAGAGTGCTGGCCTTCGACAGCAGGCCGGATGAGGCAGGATCGTGGGTGGCGGAATATGTCTCGCTGGACGATCTGCTTGCTTCTTCGGACGTTATCTTCCTGCACTGCCCGCTCTTCCCGGATACGGAAGGCATCATCAATAAGGATACTATAGCGAAGATGAAGGACGGCGTGATACTGATCAACAACAGCCGCGGTCAGCTCGTGGTCGAGCAGGATCTTGCCGACGCTCTCGAAAGCGGCAAGGTATATGCAGCCGGCCTCGATGTGGTCAGGACGGAGCCGATCAGGGAGGATAATCCTCTGCTCGGCGCGAAGAACTGCCTGATAACGCCGCACATCTCATGGGCGGCGAAAGAGGCAAGGGAGCGCATCATGGCCATCACAGCTGAGAATATAAAGAGCTGGATGGAAGGAAGCCCGATCAACGTCGTGAACGGATAGGTCAAGATCCGATAGATAGATGAAACTGGTATTTGCAAGCGATTCATTCAAAGGAAGCCTGACGAGCAGGCAGACGGCCGAGCTCCTTGAAAAGGCCGCGCATGAGGTCTTCGGGAGCTGTGAGACCGTCAGCATTCCCGTCGCCGACGGCGGCGAGGGAACGGTCGATGCTGTCTGCGAAGCATGCCGCGGAGAGATCGTGCGGGCAAATGTAAAGGACCCGCTGATGAGAGATGTCTGGGCAAAGTACTGCATCGTGGACTCGGAATCGGCCGAAGGGCCCGGCGGAAAGACGGCCGTCATAGAAATGGCCGAGGCCTCGGGACTTACTCTGGTCGAAGAGAAGCTACGTGATCCGCTGGCGGCTTCGACGTACGGCACGGGCCAGCTCATCCTGGATGCGTTAGACCGCGGATGCAGAGAAATATCGATAGCGATCGGCGGCTCTGCTACGAACGACGGCGGAACGGGCTGCCTCAGGGCGCTTGGCATGAGGTTCCTGGACGGAGAAGGAAGAGAACTTTCCGGCTGCGGAGCCGACCTTGAAAAGATAGAGAAGATAGACGGATCGAAGCTCGATCCGAGACTGAAAGATACGAAGATAACCGTGATGTGCGATGTGACCAATCCGCTTACGGGACCTGACGGGGCGACGATGGTGTTCGGACCGCAGAAGGGCGCCGGCCCTGAGAGCCTCGAAAAACTGGAGCGCGGCATGGAAAACTACGACCGGCTGATCCTGGAAGAGACGGGGACGGACTGCTCGCAGCTTCCCGGCGCGGGCGCTGCGGGAGGCCTGGGAGCTGCCCTGATAGTTCTGCTTGGCGGAGAGATGAGATCAGGAGTGGAAGTCGTCCTCGATATGGTCGGCTTCGACGAAAAGATAAAGGGCGCAGACCTCATAGTGACCGGTGAAGGACGGACGGACCGCCAGAGCGTGTTCGGCAAGGTCATGATGGGCGTCGGCATGCGCGCGAAGAAGGCGGGCATAAGAGCCGTCGGCCTTTCCGGCTCCACTGGGGACGGATACGAAGAGATATTCAGATGCGGGATCAGCTCGCTTACTGTGACTATAAAAGAGGGGATGAGCGTCAGTGAGGCGATGGACAGGGCCGCGGAGCTTTATGAGGAAGCGGCGGCCGCCATGTTCAGGAGGATCGCCGAAGAGAGGTAATTGATATGGATACCAGGCGCCGGACGATGCGAAATGTCCTTATCCTGTTCACTGCCGCAGTGATGATACTGTCAGCGGCAGGTTTTGTGATGCCCCAGAGCGCGGCCGCGAAGAGCAGGACGATAACTGTCAGATGCGTGTGCGCCGGCAAAGTGGTGAAGGGCGCGACCTTCGATGTGTACCTTGGCAGTAAGCGGATAGCGAACGACGTGAAATACTTCCGCAAAAAGGCGAAGAAGGGGAAGATATACAAGGTCAAAGATATCCGCCCCGGCTTGTCTTATGCATATAAAGGAAAGAAGACGGTAAGGGCGAGGATGTCGAAAAAATCCCGTACTGTCAGCATCACCCTCGTCAGGAAATACAAACTGAGCATTGGCGCTGCGGGAGCGGGCTCCGGCAAGGTGACCTTTGATGTCACGGCAGGAGGAAAGAAGCGCGCCAACGATGTCAGCTCATACTCGGCTAAGATATCGAAGGGAACGAAGTGGTCTGTATCCGATGTGAGATCGTCCGATCCTCATGTCCGGATAGAGATCCCCGTAAGCTCGGGCCGGATAGGGACGAAGGCACAGGCAGTGACGATAAAGACGAAGCTCACTGCCCATAACACATCCGGCGTAGAGAGGATCGTAAAGGAACCGACATTCGAAGAAGACGGCTCGAAGGTCATGAAATGCAGCATTTGCGGGAAGGATGTCGAAATGCGGACTTTGCCGAAATATACCGGTGAGATATCGTTTTCCGAGCCTGCGGGCGCTTACTCCGCCCAGGAGATCGGGCTCGGTCTTACGAGCGATGAAGGTCTTGACATCATATATACGACAGACGGATCGAACCCTTCGGCCGGAAACGGGAAGAAGTACGAAGGAGAAATAACTCTCAAAGGCGAGATGAACAGAGGCTTTCTGGCGGAGCTGAACAAGAATCTTCTCGAGCTTTCGAACATGCCCGGAGGATTTGACATGAAGCTTTCGCTTGCAGGAAATGTTCCGGGAGCTGCAGTCGTAAGAGCTGCCGCCGTCCTGGACGACGGGACGACCGGTCCGGTGACGACGAAGACGTTCTTTCTGAGGACGAGCGTGCCGAGAGATTTCGGGTGCACCGTAGTCTCGGTCACAGCAGATCCCGCGGAATTTTTCAGCGCAGAGAGCGGGATACTGGCACTTGGCAGCATGTACGAGGAAAACAGTGAATACAACGCGCAGATGATAGAAGAAGGAACGTCCTGGCTGATCATGGCGAACTATACGCAGAGAGGCAAGGCGTGGGAACGCCCGGCGTATATCGAGATTTTCGACGGTCAGGGCGAGGAAGTCTATGAAGGCGGATGCGGCATAAGGGTGCAGGGC
>CAMNNG010000048.1 GCA_946545145.1 uncultured Bacillota bacterium | reverse complement strand
TGATAAGGAGGCAAACATGCTAGATTTTGCACAAAGAGTAGACACGATGAAAGATTCCGCCAAGGTCATGTACGACCTGTTCCATGCGGTAACGGATCCGAGAACGATCAACTTCGCCAGCGGCTCGCCGGCAAACGAGACTCTTCCGGTAGATGAGGTAAGAGAGATCGCAATGGAAGTCCTTCAGAAGGACGGCCGCGGCTTTGAAGCCCTTCAGTACAACAACCCGACAGGTATCCTCGATCTGAGAAAGATCGTTGCCGAGTATCTGCTTCCCAGAAGAGGCATCGAAGGCGCTTCCCCGGACGAAGTGCTGATCTCGACAGGCGGACTCGAGCCTCTGTACTATGCATGCCAGCTGTTCATCAACCCGGGCGACACTCTCCTCGTAGAGTCCCCGACATTCATGCACGCTGTAGAGATGTTCAAGATGTTCGAAGCGAACTGCGTCGAAGTAGAGTGCGATGATGAGGGCATGATCATAGAAGACCTGAAGGCGAAGCAGGAAAAATACAACGCCCGCATGGTATACATCATCCCGACATTCCAGAACCCGACAGGAAAGACGATGTCGCTGGAGAGAAGAAAAGCAGTAGCAGAGCTTGCCAACGAAAAGAACTTCATCATCCTCGAGGATGACCCGTATGTAGAGCTCAGATACAGCGGCGAAGACCTTCCGGCTATCAAGACGTTCGACACGACTGACAACGTCGTATACGCGAACAGCTTCTCGAAGATCTTCTCGCCGGGCAACAGACTTGGATACATCTATGCTGCAAAACCGATCGTCGACAAGGCGTTCGATATCAAGACAGCAACGAACTCCCATACAGCAGTACTGCCGCAGATCCTCTGCGCCGAGTACTTCATGAGAGGATATTATCCCGATCATATCGCTGACGCGAGGGCGTTCTACCTCGACAAGAGAGATCATGCTCTTGAATATGTTAAGAAGTATATGCCGGAGGGCACGAAAGTCAACACTCCTGACGGAGGTCTGTTCATGTGGCTGCAGATCCCGTCGGACAAGATCGATACGAGAGAGCTCCTCGAAGCAGCGAAGGAAAAACTCGTTGCATTCGTAGCAGGCCCGGGATTCTATATCGATGAGGGCAAAGGCCTGAATGAACTTCGTATGTCGTACGGACACCTTTCGTATGAGCAGCTCGAAAAAGGCATCAGCACTCTTGCCGAGCTGATCAAAGAAAGGATCTAAGCCGAAGCATGATTCCATCCAACAAATACTAACCTAAGGAAGCAGGAAGAGCGGCCTCGATGCGTGGCCGCTTTTCCTTTTGCCAAAATACTGCAAGGCGAAAAGCATAAAAATACAAAAGAAGAGGTTTCGGGCGCACTTTCCGTTGAAATCACTGCTTTTGCGCAAATGTTGGAGCATGAGCAATAGCGGTGGTACAATCAGTTATTCTGTCCGAGAGGCTGTGGCTAAAGAGCCGCCGGACGGAGAAAAAAGAAGATCCCGGATGAGATACGGACGGGATGAGATGTGAAGAAAGAAATGTGTAAAGCAGAAGAAAGGAAGGAACAATGAAGGAAGCAGTAATAGTAAGCGCAGCCAGAACGCCGTTCGGAAAATACGGCGGCGGCCTCAAGTCGTTCACAGCACCCGAGCTTGGAGGACTCGCCATTAAAGAAGCGATAAGCAGAGCAAAGATCCAGCCGTCGGACGTAGATGAGATGATCTACGGCATCGTCGTCCCGGCAGGAGTCGGCCAGATCCCGGCCCGCCAGGCGGCCCTGAACGCGGGTCTTCCCGAAGAGACACCGTGCCTCACGATCAACAAGGTCTGCGGCAGCGCTCTTAAGGCGGTAACGCTTGCAGCTCAGATAATAAAAGCAGGAGACGCTGACGTCATCGTCGCAGGTGGAATGGAGAGCATGTCTAACGTTCCGTACTACGCAAACGCAATGAGATGGGGCGCCCGCATGTTCGACACCAAGATGGTCGACGGCATGGTCAAGGACGGCCTTTGGTGTCCGCAGTATGACGTGCACATGGCTGTACACGGCGGCGGAGTCGCAAAGGAATACGGTATCACACGCCAGATGCAGGATCAGTGGGCTCTCAGATCGCAGCAGAACTGGGCAGCAGGCGAAGAAAAAGGCGCTTTCGATGAGGAAAGATTCCCCGTCGAAGTCAAAGGAAAGAAGGGCAAGGTCACTATCGTAGACAAAGACGAGGCTCCGCGCCCGGAGACTACAATGGAAGCTCTCGAAAAACTTCCGCCGCTGTTCGATCCCGAAAACACAGTAACAGCAGGAAACGCTCCCGGAACTAACGACGGAGCATCGGCTGTAGTCATCATGTCCAGAGAAAAGGCTGAAGAGCTTGGCTGTGAGATCCTCGCTTCCATCAAGGGCTACGCTCAGGTAGCGCGCGACGCCAAGTACATCGCGACCGTACCTGGCCTTGCGATCCAGAAGATCATCGACGACAAGGGCCTCTCCGGAGTCGACGCGTTCGACCTCATCGAGATCAACGAAGCCTTCGCGGCAGTGCCCCTCGTATCGGGCATCGGGATCCTCGGCATGACATATGAAGAGATGGACGCAAAGGTCAACGTGAACGGCAGCGCAGTAGCTGTAGGCCATCCGATCGGAGCTTCCGGCGCAAGGATCCTCATGACGATGATCTACGAGCTCAAGAGAAGAGGCCTGAAGAGCGGCGTATGCTCGATCTGCTCGGGCATGGCTCAGGGCGATGCGTGCTGGATCGAAGTCGAGTAAGCAAGCGGAAGGAGAACAGAAAATGAAAATAGAAAAATGTGCTGTCCTCGGCGCAGGCCAGATGGGCGGCGGAATAATACAGGTATTCGTCACGGCGGGATTCGAGACCGACGTATGGGTCAGATCCGAAGCCTCTGAGGAGAGAGCCGTGAAAAAGATGGAAAAATATTTTGGAAAGCAGGTCGAGAAGGGCCGCATGACGGAAGATGAGAAGGTTGCGTGCCTTTCGAGGATCAACTACATCAGGAACCTCGAAGACATCAAGGACGCCGACCTCGTAGTCGAAGCATGCGCGGAGAACATGGAGCTCAAGGCTGACATCTTCAGGACTCTCGATGAGAACGTCAAGCCGGAAGCCATACTGGCGACAAATACGTCTTCGCTTCCGATCACGAAGATCGCGGCTGTAACGAACAGAGCTGAGCAGGTCATCGGCATGCACTTCATGAACCCGGTGCCGGTAATGAAGCTGGTCGAGATCATCAGAGGTCTCGAGACGAGCGATGAAGTCTACGCTGCAGTCGAAGAGATGTCCCGCGTTATCGGAAAGACTCCGGTCGAGGTCAACGACTTCCCGGGCTTCGTAAGCAACCGCGTCCTGCAGGTCATGATCAACGAGGCGATCTTCTGTCTCTATGAAGGCATCGCCGAGCCCAAGGCCGTGGATACAGTCATGATGCTGGGAATGAACCATCCGATGGGACCGCTGGCTCTGGCAGACCTCATCGGTCTTGACACAGTACTCGCCATCCTCGAAGTCCTCTACGACGGATATCAGGATCCGAAGTACAGACCGTGCCCGCTCCTCAAGCAGTACGTCGATGCGGGAAGGCTCGGAAGAAAGGTCGGAAGAGGCTTCTACGAGTACGAGTAGGCAGCGCGTCCGGCAATATACAGAAAAGAGACTTATGTCACCGCAGGCCCGCCCGTTACGGCTGCGGTGACTTTTCCTTTGCGCGCCGTCAGTGGAAATGCACTGTTTGCTGAGCATTGTACGGGCGTGCGGGATAGGATATAATTACAGTAAGCAAACAGTAAGATATAGGGAAATGACAGATAAAGGAGGAAAGGGGATATGAAGAAAATGAAAAAGGCACTGAGTCTGCTTACAGTGCTCACACTGGTGCTTGCTTCATGCGTGATGCTCCCGGCCTGCGGCGAGCAGCTGACTCCCGAGCAGAAGTTCGACGCGGCAAACGCGAATCTCAAAGCGGCGGACGATGTTTCGCTCAAAAACGGCGTGATCTCGGCGGAGATCGATATGGGCGGACAGACCATGGAGATCCCGATAGACCTGAACGTTGATGTCATCAACGACAAGGACGATCCGCTGAACACGCAGATGGCGATGGATATGAACGCCAATCTCTTCGGTCAGTCGATGGAGATACATATGTATCTGAAGGACAAGACCATGTATACGGACTCCAGCGGCACAAAGACGAAGACGCCTCTTGATGATGAGTCGATGAAGCAGCTTCAGGAATATCTGGCGAAGAACTCTGATAAAGACGCAAGCATAGCAGAGTATGTCACGGAGTCGAAGGAAGAGGACGGAGTCGTCACTCTCAAGCTCGACGGCGCGAAGATGATCAAAGACGCCATGAGCAAAGTCGATGAGGAGCAGATTGACAGTGATCAGATCAAAACCATAGAACAGACGATAGACAAGATAGGTCTCAAGACGATCACATGCAAAGCGACTATCGAGGACGAGAACTTCAAGGATCTTCAGTATTCGACAACGCTCAATATAGATCCTGCGCTGATGGGCATGACAGCAGACACAACGAGCGAGACCACAGACAAGATGAAGATCAAGATAAAGGTCAAATTCGGAGAGATCAAGACGAACAGCGGACTCAAGATCGACTTCCCGGACTTCTCGGATTACAAGGAAGCAGCGGCTGAGTAAGCGCTTCCCGCGTGATGTGAGCCGCGAAACGCGAGCCAGGAAAAAAATGAAGGGCAGCATGTAAGCTGCCCTTTTTTGGTGAGATGATCCGGTGCGGAAAGACCGGCGCCGGAATGCCAGCACAGACCGTTAGCGCTGGAACGAATTGAATTTTCTGGTCGCGGCAAGGTAGAGATTCAGCTTGCCGATGTTGGAAAAGTACACCGTTTTCTTGTCGACCTTCTTCGACTGGATGAGTCCTGACTTCACGAGCTTTTTCATGTGCTGTGAGATGGTGGACTGTGAGTAGTCGAAGGCTTCGACCAGGTCGCCGTTGCAGACCTCGATGAGGTCCTTGTTCTGATCGAGGATGTGATTGAAGAGCTTGACGCGGACCGGATGAGCGAGGGCATCCGACACATCGGCGATCAGAAGTATTTCGTCTTCATTAAGTAATTCTGTCTTTTTTCGTATTCTCATTGCGGTCCTTTCACTGAAGCGGCGTATGAAAATAATTATCCTGCGCCGCATTATAAATATCGCCTAATTACGATAATAGATAAGTCCGATAAAGTCAACGTATTCGAAACATTTTACAAAAGATAAAACAATTTAAACACAGGCCCGAATGTGCTATTATAAGTGCATGGACATCAATAAAGCAAGAAAAGTCAGGGCCTGGAGACGCACTTTGGATGAGCTCGCAAAGAAAGACGGAGTGACTCTCGAGGATCTTTGCGAATATACGGGCCTTGCATATAACGGCAAAGAAACTGCCATATATAAAAAACTCCCGAAGAAAAGGACTGCTTTCATAGGGGCCGGCATGGCGCACCACCAGCCGGTCGAAGTCATCAACGACTGGATACAGACTTTCGGCGGGAAGAAAAAGCTGTATGTCAAGGATATCAGTGAGGATCTCGTGTGGATATACCTGATCGAGGCGAACGCCGCCGACAGAGACAGCGGAAAGAACTATTTCCGCCTTTACGAGAAGTGCCAGGCGGTGACCCACGCTACGTGGAAGGAACTCTGGGACGAGCTGACGATGGACCCGGAGGAGACTGCGGATGTCGAGATGCAGCTTGAAGATGTAGACTATGACGACGACTTCGAGGGGCTCAGGACCTTCGTGATCGATCATATGGATTCGTTCAAGGTCGCTTACTCAAAGCCCAGACGGATGCTGGACAGCTATGTCGAGCTCATACTTGACGCGTTCAGGAGGGCGGGCAAGCCCGGCATGCGCGGTCTGACGGACCTTCGGGGCTGGCTCGATGACAGCATGATCAACTACATCGCCGGAGACAGCGAGATGATCACCGTCATAGACAAGAAGAGCCGCAGAAAGACTGTGAAGATCAAATACGTCCCAAAGAACAAGAGGATCCACATTTCGATGTGCCTCGCTCTTGGAATGGGCAGAAGCGAGATCGACGAGTATCTCAGGCTGATGGGATTCGCGCCTCTGAGCGAAGACGACGAAAGAGAAGGCTGCCTGATAGAAATGCTCGAAAAGTGGGATGAAAAGTATCCGCTGGCCACGTCTTTGAGGGCCGAGCTGAAAGAGGGCGAAAGATCTATCCTTGAAACGAACAAGAGGCAGCAGGCGGCTGAGGAGATGCTGATGCTAAGACAGGACCTCAGGGAAATTTACGAAAAGCAGGGCCTTGAGTTTCCATACCTGAGAGAGCAGAGAGATGGTGAGTGAAAAAATGCGGCATATCAGCGTTATCGCGGCGGCCATCGTGCTTGCGGCCGTTTTTTGCGTTTTCCCGCTCGCGGGAGGAGTAAGCGAATACGCAGCGGCTGCGGAGAGCTATACTGAAACGGTGGACGGCGTCACATATACATACGATCTGCCGGACCCGGATGCGGATGAGGCAAGTATCACAAGTGCAGATCTGAATGGAAAGACGGAGTGCATCGTACCACAGACGCTCGGAGGACATCCGGTCACCGATCTCAGAAAGCAGGCATTTTCAGGAAAGACCGGGCTGAAGAAGGTCGCTTTGCCGGACGGGATCAAAACGGTCGAGGTCGAGGCCTTCGACGGATGCACATCGCTCGAGGAGATAGATATAGCGACGACGACAAAATTCGTCGGAGAACCGGTGCAGATGGTGAACCGGTTATATGTTTCCTTCCTTGGAAGAGTCCCTTCTCTTATGAGGGTGGAAGCAGCAGAGGACAACCCCAGGTTCAAAGCCAAAGGCGGGATCCTCTTCTCGAAGGACGGAACGGAACTGATAGTTTATCCGGCTGCATATCCCGGGAAGGTCTACGAGGTGCCGGCGAAGATCACCCGTATAGAACATGGGGCCTTCTGTCAGACACAGAACCTCGAAGAGATCCGTCTGGATGCGGATCTGATTAGATTCGCACATACGAAGCCGTTCGCGGAATGTGCCGGCATCAAAACGGTGAACCTGATATCGGGTGGTGAATACTTGATCCGGAGGAACGACTTAGGTGTCAACCAGACGCTTGGCTGGGCCTGCGGACTGGAGCCGGAAGAGTTCAAAGCAGACGGAAACAGCCTTTTTGCCGTGCGAGACGGGGTGCTTTACAGCGCAGATATGACCGCACTGGCGGGGTACCCTGCCGGAAAAGATGCAGATCTTTTCACCGTGCCGGACGGAACGAAATACATCAAATACTATGCCTTTTACGGGAGCAGGATCAAGGCGGTAGACCTTCCGGGGTCGTTAGAATCGATAGACCGCTTCGCATTTAGGAACTGCACCGGTCTTGAAACTGTGACTATACCGAACCTCGTGGCCCGTATATGCGGCGCATTCAGCGGATGCACTTCTCTAAGGGAGATCGTGATCCCGCCCCGCACTGAAGTCGAAGACGAAGGAGTACCAGCTGTCCCTGAGCATACTGTGATAAAAGGCGAGGAGGGATCCTGCGCGCAGAAATATGCGAGCAAAACCGGCAGATATTTTGAGGCAGTGACGATAGAGAGGTATGAGAACAGGATAGAAATCCCTTCGGTGGGAGCCGCAGATATATCGATGACCTGCGGACAGGCGGCGAAGGAGATAACCGCTTACTCAAAATCCGCACTGACATACACCGTTTCTGACGAAAGTATCCTGAGGCTGAGCCAGACCAAAGAGGGGCGGACATACATCGAACCCCTGAAGGCAGGAACGGCGACGGTCACGGTCACTGCCGAAGCTGATGATGCGTATAAAGCCTGTCAGAAGGCGTTTACCGTCAGGGTCGGCAAAGCGGCTCAGAGCATAAGTGTGGAGAAAACCAGCATCTCAGGAGCTGTCGGAAAGAAGAGGCCGATCGGGGCGTCTGCAGAAGGCGCGCTGTCATACAAGAGCAGCAATACCGCTGTAGCCACGGTAAGCAAAGACGGCGCCGTAACGTTCAGGAAGCCCGGGACGGCGACGGTCACGATAACGGCAGCACAGACAGATACGATGAAAGCCGCGAAGAGGACAGTAACGGTCAAAGCTTTTCTGGCTGCGCCAAAACTGTACGGCTGCGCCAAGAGGAACGGCTGGGAGAAAAGGGGAAAGGTGAAACTGACGTGGAACAAGGTCCAGGGCGCGACTCAGGTGCAGCTCTACGTCAGATATCCCGGAACGAAAAAATATCAGAAAGTGATGACGAGGACAGCGAAACTAAAATCGGTGACCCACAAAGGTCTTAGATTAAAGAAGCGCTACAGGTACAAAGTCCGCGTCAGAACAAAAGTCGGAGGGAAATACGTATACAGCAGGTTTTCGAATGTTATAAGTGTCAGGTGCAGATAAAGTCCAAAGAATGTTTAACGCAAAAAGCCCCGGATGGGCAGTAAGAAGTTACATAGTCATAATAACAGCGGCGATCTTCATACTGGCCGTGCTTTGTGCTGTGCTGCTTCTCACGGCCGGTGAGGCAAAAGCGGATACGGCTGCGGAAGCGGAATATACCATAGAGAAGGATGAGTCGGGACGAAGAATGATCACCTCGTACTCTTCCGGTAATACTCAGACGAGATTCAGGATCCCGGATGATGTTGACGGGATCAGCGCGGGCGC
>CAMNNG010000047.1 GCA_946545145.1 uncultured Bacillota bacterium | reverse complement strand
TCAAAACACCTTCCACCAAACATTCAATCGGCTGATTGCCAAGGCCCATTCTGTGGTAGAATACAGCCATGGAAAAGATCATCAGGAAGACACAACTTGACGAATACTCGTCCCGCATCTTCGACATGTACTTCGGCGGGATGAAGTTCGCGGCGTTCGACATAGAGACGACGGGGCTTATGAAGGCGCATGACCATGTGATCCTCTCGGGCTTCTGCGAGGTCGGACCGGACCCGGACAGCGAAGACGGAGCATGCGTTGCAACTGTCACGCAGTACCTCGCTGACAGCATCGAAGACGAAGCCCGCGTGATCGAAGCCACGCTTGAAAAACTGGCCGGACTCGACATGGTCCTGACGTACAACGGGCATCGATTCGACATGCCGTTTACCTACGACCGCGCCCGCGCGCTCAGCATCCCCATCCGGCGAAGGCCCTTCGACTTCGACCTCTACCCGGCGGTCAGAAAGCACTCCGGGATCAGGGACTTCACGCCGAACCTCAAGCAGACGACGCTCGAGAATTTCATGGGCCTCTGGCACCTAAGAAAGGACACGATAGACGGCGGCAAAAGCGTCATGATGTACTACGACTGGCTCGTCAGCCGCGACGACGATCTGCGCGAAAAAATACTGCTGCACAACCATGATGATGTGTTACAATTATATAGACTTTTGGCGGCCCTCGGGCGCGTCGATATGCACGGCGCCATGCGGTCTCTGGGCTTCCCGGTGATGCCCGGCATCAAGGACGGAGAAGCAGGCAGCTGCGGGGCCGGAGAAGCAAACAGCAACACACCTGAAGAAGCGGCCAACGGCGCGCCGCGTCCCATGATCATAACCGTCAAAAAGTCCGTGCTCAAGGACGGCACCCTCATCATCGACGGGCAGCTGCCGGATGAGAAGGCGCCCTACGATCCATATGTAGATTACGGGATATCGGGACCGGCGCTGAGGCTCAGGAGGAACGGCAGTTTCACCATCAAAGCCGAAGTCCTCGAAAAGAACGGCTTCTGGATCATCGATCTCGACGCGCTTGGGATCAGTGATGATGAGATACCGGACGCTGCTGCGGCAGGATCGGGATATCTCGTGCTTGCGAGCCCGGCTTGCGAGAACGATCTTGAGATCAACACCGTCTCAAGGATACTCACAGAGCGGGCAGCCGCGCGCATCGGTCTCTGGCCGGATGAGCAAAACGACGCATATAATGGAGCACAGCTCCAGATGATAGATATATAATGATGCTGAAAACAGAAAGGATGAAAAAATGACTGATTACGCTTTACTTGCAAAAGACATGAAAGCTGACAGTTTCAAAATGGCTTCGCTCAGCGAAGAGACGAGAAATGACGCGCTGGCTGCGATAGCTTCGGCGCTCGAGGCTCACAGCGAAGAGATATTCGCAGCGAACATGACTGACCTCGAAAACGGCAAGGACCTTCCGGCTCCGATACTCGGAAGACTCAAGTTCGACCAGCACAAGATGGACGACTGCGTCACAGGCATCTTCGACCTGATCAAACTTCCGGATCCGCTGTTCAAAAAGCAGCTCGACCGCCAGCTCGACGAAGGACTCGAGCTCGTCCGCGTCACATGCCCGATCGGCGTCATCGGAGTATTCTTCGAATCGAGACCGGACGCCCTCGTTCAGATCTCAGCGCTCTGCATCAAGAGCGGCAACTGCGCCATCCTCAAAGGCGGAAGCGAAGCAAAAGAGAGCAACAAAAAGCTCTTCGAAGTGATATATAACGCAGGCATCGAAGCAGGACTCCCCGAAGGATTCTGCGCTTTGGTCGAAAGCCACGAAGGCGTCGACGCCCTGCTCAGCTGCCACGACTCGATCGACCTCGTCATCCCGAGAGGATCGAACGCTTTCGTACAGCACATCATGGCAAACACGAAGATCCCGGTCATGGGCCACGCAGACGGCATCTGCACGATCTACGTGGACAAGGACGCTGATCTCGAAAAAGCAGCCCGCATCATAGCGGACGCAAAGACGCAGTACGTATCGGCCTGCAACGCGGCCGAAGTCATCCTCGTACATGAGGATATAGACAAGGAAGCGCTTGCCGGCGCAGTCGTCGCCAAGGGCAAGGAAGCGGCCGGCGTCGACATCACGGTCAACATGGACGGCGAGTACAAAGAGTACCTCGACTACATCATGACGATGAGGAGCATCGCAGGCGTCGATGAAGCAATCAGCCTCATCAACAGGAACGGCTCGCATCACACCGACGCCATCATCACTGAAAACGATGAAACGGCAGAGCGCTTCATGGACAACGTCGACTCGGCAGGTGTTTACCGCAACTGTTCGACAAGGTTCGCTGACGGATTCAGATACGGATTCGGAGCCGAAGTCGGCATCAGCACGAGCAAGCTCCACGCCCGCGGTCCTGTAGGACTCGAGGGCCTGGTAACATACAAATACAAGCTCTACGGCGACGGCCACATCGTTGCCGACTACGCTTCGGGCAAGAGATCGTTCAACTTCAAGGATCTGTAGACTCAGGTCAAGCACGAAAAGGAGGCCAACATGAGAGGATTAAGCAAAGCATCACTCGCGCTCGGCGGAGCAGTAACGCTGCTCGGTTACGCGCTCATCGTTGTCAACATCATCAGCCTTAGAAAGAGCCGCAAGATCAAGAAGATCGCAGGCTAGAAAAACGGAGGCCTGAGGTGGCAGGATCACGCAGCAGAAGAAACAGCGCGGGCAGCACGAGGCGCCAAAGCCGCAGAGAGCGCCCGCAAAAGAAAAACAATCAGAAGACCGCTAAGATCGTTATCGGTCTTCTTGTTGTAATTGCCGCGATCATAGGCTTCATGAACCTTAGAAGCACAGCTGACATCGAATCCGACATCCGCCTCACGGACAAGGGCTACACCCACGCTGACAGATTCCGGAGCTCCATCGTCGTAAACGGCATTGACGTCTCCTCGCACCAGGGAGATGACATCAACTGGGGCAAAGTCAAATCGAGCGGCGTCGACTTCGTCTTCGTCCGCGCCGGAGTCAGACTGCCTGAAGACGGCTCGATCGACAAAGACAGGAACTTCGTTTCGAACGTGAAGGATGCTCACAAAGCAGGCCTGCTCGTGGGCGCTTACTTTTACTCGCAGGCCACCTCGGCCGATGAGGCCGCCGAGGAAGCTGACTTCATGCTGGATACAGTAAGCGGCATGGACATCGACCTTCCTCTGGTCATAGACTACGAACTCTACTCCGGCGGACGCCTCGCAGGCAAGGTGCAGAGCGGCGAGCTGTTCGCGGCTTCGCAGTACAACGATATCGTCACGGCATTCTGCGATAAGGTCGAAGCGGCCGGATACAGCTCCGGGGTCTACGCGAATTACGACATGTTCACGAACTATATGGATGCATCGCTGATCGCCGGCAGCACGAACCTGTGGGTCGCCCAGTACAACAGCTACTGCAGCTTCACGCCTGAGTACATGTTCTGGCAGTGCTCGGACAGCGCTGAAACGGGCGGCATCGAAGGCAGCGTCGACCACGACTTCTGGTACATCGAGCCGGAGAAGGTCTATGAAACTCCGGCCGGCTCTGATACTGGATCAGCCGACGCGGTGTCCATCGGCGAGTGCACCATCGAGCTCGACAAAGATTCTTATCCAATACGAAAACTAAGAGCCGAGCCCGAAGTAAGCGTCTCTTACAACGGCTCCGCTCTTGACGAAGGTTCTGATTATACGGCTGTGCCCATCATGAACATCGATGAAGGCACAGGTTACGTTATAGTGCGCGGCACCGGCGATTTCAAAGACTGGAAGGCCGTGCCGTTCACGATCAAGTAGCAGTCCGCGGGCAAGCAGCTGCCGCACTCTCACCAGATCAAACAGCATCTCCATCAGATTTAATATGCACAAAAGGAGGCTGCCGAAGCAACCTCCTGATTTGTTTGTTTTAGATCACTTTCTCTGTTTTGATACTGGATAACATGTCGTCAAAAGTAATCTGTGCGCGTCCCATATGAACGCTTTGTTCTTACTGAACTAATGGTTTCTTAGAGTACCTCTTTGATGGCATCGCCGATGATCTTGATACCTTCTTCGATTCTCTCTTCCGGCTCAGCGGAGTAGTTCAGTCTAGCTGTGTTCAGGCCGCCGCCGTTCGGGAAGAACGGAGCACCCGGTACGTAAGCAACGCCTCTCTTGATGCACTCAGGCTGCAGAGCCTTCATGTCTACGCTTTCCGGAGCTTCGATCCATGTGAACAGACCACCCTCGGAACGTGTGAACTTGCATCCTTCCGGCAGATATTTTTCCATAGCAGCGATCATGCACTTTCTTCTGCTGTCATAAGCCGGCAGAATCTTCTTGATGTGGTCATCAAGATTATACATGTCCATGAAAGCGTTTACTTCCATCTGGCTGATCGTGGAAGCCTGCAGTGCACTTGCCTGCTCCATGATGTTGTACTTCTCAAGGATCTCATCTTCAGCGCAGACCCATCCGAGTCTCTGTCCCGGAGCCAGGATCTTCGACATTGTGCCGAGGTAGATTACCAGGCCCTTCGGGTCCATTGTCTTCAGCGACGGCTGCGGTGTTCCTTCGAATCTGAGTTCTCCGTACGGGTTGTCCTCAACTACCGGGATCTCAGCGTCTGTCATGACTTCCATGAACTGCTTTCTTCTCTCAAGGCTCCAAACCTTACCTGTCGGGTTCTGGAAGTCAGGAATTACATAGCAGAACTTGATGTTGTCATTCTCTTCGATAGCTTTCTTCAGCTCATCGATCAGCATACCCTCGTCATCAGTCGGGATAGCAACGAACTTCGGCTGATTTGCTTTGAAAGCGTTGATAGCGCCGAGGTACGAAGGAGCCTCGAGAAGAACTACGTCGCCTTCGTTCAGGAATACTCTTCCCGAGAAGTCAAGACCCATCTGCGAGCCTGCTGTCATCAGGATGTGCTCTGCATCTGTTTTGATCTGCTGCTTGTCGAACATACGCTTAGCAAGCTTTTCACGAAGCGGAAGATATCCGTCTGTCGAGGAATACTGCAGAGCTGTGCTGCCGAGCTCATCAAATACCTTCATCGAAGCTTCTTTCATTTCCTTTACAGGGAAGAGCTCCGGAGCCGGGAAACCACCCGAGAACTTGATGATCTGCGGATCGCTTGCGCTCTTCAGCAGTTCTCTGATTTCAGAAGCGGACATGTTATCCATACGACTTGCGAATTTAAGCATTTGGTTTGCCTCCTTAAAAAATCAAGATAATTGTTGTTGGAATATGTTTTTATATCATACCGGTCGGAGCCGGTCTTGATATCGTGAGTCAAGTTTTGATTTTTAGATAAAAGAGGTCATGACTCTCTTAATTAAAGGAGCCATGACGGTCTCATATACAGTTTGATCGGATAGATCTCCATATCGGTGATACCCGCTTCAGCGTTAGCTGCTTTGAGGTCTTCAACAAGATCCTCACGACAAGTGCTGAATCTGTGCGGTATTCCTGTCAGTTCTTCGATCTTCTTGCACATATTGTACCCATCAATGATGTCCTGAGGAGTCGTCTCACTGAGCATGTGCGTGTTGTTGATCAATCCTTTTACCGGCAGACCCGTCTCCGCCTGGATGGTGGAGATGTGGAACAGACAGCCTTCCAGGTCGTCCGACTCAGGTCTGTTCGTGTTGATGACGACGAGAAGCTCCGAATCACCTTCAATGAAATACTTCCTGAACTGATTCAGTACCTTTGCGCCGTCGCTGTCTCCGCCTACGTCGACAATAGCCTTATACTCTTTGTTCTCGAGCGGAGTCTTGAGAGCCGCCGAGAGGGCGGGAAGATCCTCGGTGATGTCGTATCCAAACGAGTTGAACTGGACCATGATACCGAGGTCTTCCATCATCTTCTGGCGTTCTCTGCTTCTGAAGTAAGGGTTCATGATATCGAGATCGAGTATCGCGACCTTATCGTATTCCTTTTTCAGATCAATGGACAGGTTAACAGATACTTCTGTTTTGCCGCTGCCGTAATGACCTGTTACCAATGTTATACGCTTCATCAGCTTTCTTTCGTCTCCTTATGCGGGCTGCCAAACCGAAAGAGCTTCCATGTTCTTCGGGATGAGCTTTGCCTTCTTGCCTGTGAATACCTTCTCGAATACTTTCTGCATCGTTTCCATGTGTACAACACCTGTAGCGTTGATGATGGCGCCGAGCATTACCATATTCTGAGTCTTGCCGTTTCCTACCTCTACTTCTGCGAGGTGCTGGCAATCAACGTAGTGTACGTTAATGTCGTCTCTTGTTGCTTTCTGCTCGATGATGGAGCTGTTGATGAAGAGATCTCCGCCCGGTACGAGCATGCTCTCGAACTTGTCGAGGGACGGACCGTTCATCGTGATCAGTACATCACACTCTGCTACGAGCGGTGAAGCGATCGGAGCGTCGGATACGTTTACTGTACAGTTAGCTGTACCTCCACGCATTTCCGGGCCGTATGACGGCATCCAGGATACTTCTTTGTCTTCGAACATAGCCGCATAAGCGATCATCTGTCCTATGAGCAGTACGCCCTGTCCGCCGAATCCGGCGATAAAGATTCTTTTTCCTGCCATCTTATTTTACCTCCTCTGGACATTTGAACTGTTTTACGGGATAGTACTCCATCATGTTCTCTCTAAGCCATTCGATAGCTTTTACCGGAGGAAGTCCCCAGTTTGTCGGGCATGTGGACAGGATCTCTACGAACGAGAATCCAAGCTTCATTTCCTGAACCTTGAATGCTCTCTCGAGAGCCTTCTTAGCTTTTCTTACGTCTGCCGGCGATGTGACAGTAACTCTCTCTACATATACAGCCGACTTGATCTGCGAAATGATCTCGCACATCTGGAGCGGGTATCCAGCCTGAGCGACTGTTCTACCTTCCTGAGCTGTTGTAGCTGTCTGTCCGATAAGTGTTGTCGGAGCCATCTGTCCGCCTGTCATACCGTAGATAGCGTTGTTGATAAATACTGTTGTGAACTTCTCACCACGCTCAGCTGCATGGATGATCTCGCCTGTACCGATGGAAGCGAGGTCTCCGTCGCCCTGGTATGTGAATACCGGAGCATCCGGGTGAACTCTCTTGATACCGGAAGCTACAGCGGGAGCTCTGCCATGCGGCGACTCGAGCATGTCAACGTTCATGTACTGGTGGGAAACGATCGAGCATCCTACCGGCGATACGCCGATTGCATCTCCGAGCTGACCTTTCTCATCGAGTACTTCCATAATAAGTCTGTGTGCGATACCGTGAGTGCAACCAGGACAATAGTGCAGTTCCTTCTCACGCATTCCTCTTGTATATTCAAATACCGGCTTCACTTACTTCACCTCCAAAATCTTCTTTGTTCTATCAACGACTTCGACCGGGTCAAGCAGCATTCCGCCGACTCTGTTGATCAGATGTACAGGATATTTGCCTGCTACTTCTGCCTTTACGTCCTTCATCATCTGTCCCATCGAAAGCTCGCAGCAGATAATGTTCTTGCAGTTGTCGCCGATCAGTTCGAATGCCTTGTGCGGGAACGGCCACAGTGTCTTAAGTCTGATAAGACCTACATTGTAACCCTCTGCCTCAAGAGCCTGCATAGCTTCTTTAACAACTCTGGATACCGAGCCGTAAGCTACGAACAGTGTGTCGCAATTCTCAACGTTGATAGCTTCCCAATCCTGGAGCTCAGCCTCAGCCTTCTCATACTTCGGCCAATACTGATAGATGTACTCCTCGAGGAGTTCCTGCTGAAGCCATACGGAGTTGATAGCGTTTCTTTCTCTCTTCCATTTGTGACCTGTCAGAGCATACGGTTTCTGCTCCCAGATCTCCTCCTCTGTAAGCGGAGCTTTTTCCGGAGGAAGTACTACAGGCTCCATCATCTGTCCGATCATACCGTCAGCACAGACCATAACCGGGTTTCTGTACTCGTCAGCGATATCGAAAGCCTTGTAGATCATGTCGCAAGCTTCCTGAATTGTAGCCGGTGCGAGAACGATAGTGTGATAGTCACCATTGCCGCCGCCTCTTGTAGCCTGCTCGTAGTCAGCCTGTCCCGGCTGAATGGATCCGATTCCCGGGCCGCCTCTCATGACGCTTACGAGAACTACCGGAAGCTCAACCGAGCTCAGCAGTGAAAGGTTCTCCTGCATCAGAGCGATACCAGGGGATGATGTCGACAGCAGTACTCTGCCGCCTGCAGCAGCAGCACCGTAAGCCATGTTCATAGCTCCGAGCTCACTCTCTGCCTGAATAAAGTAACCGCCAGCCTTCGGAAGCTCTCTGGACATGAATTCCGGAACTTCGTTCTGCGGTGTGATCGGGTAACCGAAGTAGTATCTGCATCCAGCGTTCATTGCGGCTGTAGCAAATGCTTCGTTACCTTTCATAAGTTTTTTCTCTGCCATTTTGCTACCTCCTTAATCAAGCCTGTAAACGTTGATGATGCCATCCGGGCACATCAGCGCGCAGCTTGCACATGCAATACATTCATCTTCGTTCGTGACTGTTACAGGGTGATAGCCCTTTTTGTTCACGTGCTCCGGGTCAAGCGCCAGAATGTTCTTCGGGCAGACGGAGACACAGAGCTCACAGCCCTTGCATCTGTCAGATCTGAATTCCAATTTTCCTTTTGCCAACTGTTCCCACTCCTTTTTTAATTAACAAGTGATAAGTTATCAAATTATACGTACCT
Source organism: uncultured Bacillota bacterium (assembly GCA_946545145.1). Classification (GTDB taxonomy): domain Bacteria; phylum Bacillota; class Clostridia; order Peptostreptococcales; family Anaerovoracaceae; genus UBA3738. The sequence continues at coordinate 830 of CAMNNG010000047.1, read as the reverse complement.
ACAGAATTCATTTTACTCAAAACAAAACCGACCGTCAATCAACGGTTGTTTCCTTCCGCGAAACAAAACCTCGTCCGATGTTTCCTACAGGTTAGGTTTTTAGTTACTTTTTTGAATATAAAACGATATATTTTTCACAAATGTTTCTTTTTCTCAAAAAAGTTTCTTGATGCGAAACTTTTCCTTGACTGGCATCTTTTTTTCAAATAGAATCACTATACAGAGAACCGTTGGAATCACTAGGCGCAGGCCCGTTTCACCCGCGCTGTTCCCAAAGGCTTCAGCGGACCTCCGGCGACAGGCTGAATGTCCCTTATATGCGGCTATATCTTAAATATATGCCGGTCATGGGCGGCAGCCGCTGCAAGACAGATAAAATATAAACAATGGAGAAACAGGATGAGTAAGATCACAGAACACGTAGGCGACAGGATCCGCAGAGGCCGCAAAGGAAAAGGACTGACTATCGATGAATTCGCTAAAATGATCAACAAAAGCAAGGCGACCGTTTCAAAGTACGAAAGCGGCTCCATCACCATCGACATAGAGACTCTGCTCGATATAGCAGACGCCCTTGACATGGACCTCAAGAGCCTCATCGACTACCACTCTCCGAACATCAGGCCCCGTCCGCTTCCTCAGAACTCTTTCTTCAACCAGCCGAGGCTGTTCGTATATGCTTACGACGGCAGGATCAAAGGCATCGTACGCTCACTCATAGAGCTGCGCGCTTCGGATGACAGTTCGAGGGTCGACGCCCAGCTTTTCATGGGGCTTGACGAAAACTTCAGCAAAGACCGTGTCCAGCATATCTTCGAGGGAACGATGAC